>DASUYI010000100.1:0-7306 GCA_036377475.1 Steroidobacteraceae bacterium
GGCCGTCCTGATCTCGCTGTTCGCGATCGGCCTCAAGCTCGGCGTGCCGTTGTCCGACGGGCGTTGGCGCATGGCAATCCGGCTCGCGACCGTGTCGATGGTGGCGACGGTCGCGCTCGTCGCCGTCATCGGGCACTACGCGCTCGGATTGCCGCTCGGGGCCGCCGTCCTGCTCGGCGCAGTGCTGGCACCGACGGATCCGGTGCTGGCCTCGGACGTCCAGGTGGTGGACGCGGACGACCGCGACCGGTTGCGCTTCAGCCTGTCGGCCGAGGGCGGGCTCAACGACGGCACCGCTTTTCCGTTCGTCATGCTCGGACTGGGACTGCTCGGGCTGCACGAGCTGGGGCCGGCGGGCTCGCGCTGGTTCGCCATCGACGTCGTCTGGGCGGTTGTGGCCGGCCTCGCGATCGGCGGCGGATGCGGCGCCGCCGTCGGCCGGCTCGTCGTCTACCTGCGCACGCGCCACAAGCTGTCGGTCGGGCTCGACGAGTTCCTGGCGCTCGGCCTGATTGCGCTGGCCTACGGCATCGCGCTGCTGTGCCACGGTTACGGCTTCCTGGCAGTGCTTGCCGCAGGCGTGGCGCTGCGGCGCGTGCAACAGGGCGGTACGGAGGCCGTCGACGGCCGCCGGGTGGCGGCCCATGTGACCGGTGCGCGCGACACTCGCGAAGCGGTCGCCACCGACGAACAGTCCGCCGGCGCGTACCTGATGGGCGAGGTGCAGGATTTCAACGAGCAGCTCGAGCGGATTGCCGAGGTCGCCGTGGTGCTGGTCGTCGGGGCGATGCTGCACCACGTCGATTTCGAAGCGCGGTTCTTCTGGCTCGTGCTCGCGCTGATGGTGGTGGTGCGACCGCTCGCCGTCGGTGCGGGCCTGGTCGGCGCACCAGTCTCACGCGAGCAACGCCGACTGATCTCCTGGTTCGGCATCCGCGGCATCGGCTCGATCTATTACCTGATGTACGCGCTGAACCACGGCGTACCGGCGCACTTCGCGAAACCGCTGTTCGACATCACGCTCACGACGGTCGCGGTGTCGATCGTGCTGCACGGCATCTCGGTGACGCCGCTGATGGAATGGTACGGTCGACGGCAGCGAACCGCCCGTTGAGGGCGGCTACGTTCCGAAGGGGTCAGAATCCGTAGTGCAGCGACGCCGACGCGTTGAAGCCCGGCTGCGTGTAATACGGCACGAGCACGTCGTCGGTCGTGCGGCCGCGGACGTCCGACCACTCGATGTACGACTCGTCGGTGAGGTTGAACAGGCCCACGTTCAGGCGCAGGCGCGGTGTGAAGCGCCACTCGGCCAGCAGGTCGACGGTCGCGTAGCCGTCCGTCCGGTACAGGTCGGCCTGGCTCGTGTCGACGTCGCGCTGCGCTTCGACCGCCGTCACGACGAGCTCGCCGCCCCAGCGCTGCGACGACGCAAGGTAGCGCAGGCCGAGCACCATCCGCGGCGGGTCGATCGAGTTGAGCGGCTTGTCGCGCACGAGGTCGTCGCCGCGTGTCCACGACGCTGCCAGACGTCCGGTCCAGCCCTCGAGCGCAGAATTCCACGAGTCGAGGCTCACGAGCGACGCGAGCTCCGCGCCGTAGATGCGCGCTTCGTCGATGTTCTGCGACTGGAACAGCGTGACGCCCGAGGCGTCGGGTCCGAGATTGACCTTCGATTCGATGAAGTCGTCGTATTCCGTCTGGAACACGCTCGCGGTCAGGCTCAGCGCAGGGCCGGTCACGCGCAGGCCGAGCTCGAAGCCGTCGCTGGTCTCGGGTTCGAGCTCCGGATTCGGCACCGCGCGGACGCGGAACAGCGGGATCTCGAGGCCGATGTTGACGTCCTCCGGCGGCGGCGAACGGAAGCCGTGCGCATACTGGAAAAAGCCCGTCACGGACCCGGACAGGCGGTACGTCGCGCCGAGCTTCGGCGCCAGCGACGTCTCCTCGACGCGGACCGCGGCCGACGAGGGGTTGTCCTCGCGGTACGTGCGGTCCACTTCCGGTGAGAGGTCATAGTGGTCGACCCGGAGCGCGGGGACGATCGTCCAGCGCGCGTCGGCCGCGCGGATCTCGTCCTGCACGAACACGCCGAGTTCCGTCACGTCGGTGAGCGGCATGTCCCGCAACGGGAACGATTCACCGAGGATCTGGTTCGTGGTCTCCCCGGTCTCGATCGTCGTCTGCAGTCCGTCACGCATTTCTTCGAGCCGCGTCCGAGTCGCCTCGAGGCCGTAGACGAGGTCGTGCGTGAGCGCGCCGGACGCCAGGCTTCTCGCTGCGGTGAACTCGACCCCGAGCGTGGTCTCGTCGTAGTCGAACGACCGGTCGAGTTCGACGGCCGGCGTGCGCGGCGGCGCGGCACGCCGCACCTCGAACGTGTCCTGGTCGGTCTCGGTGCCTTGCCAGTACAGTCGCCAGTCGGCCCCGTCGTACCAGCTTCCGAAGGCACCGAGCGTCTGCTCGACGCTTACCCGGTATCGGTCCATGCGGTCGTCGCCGTCGAGCCGGGTCGTGTTGACGAAGCGGCCGACGCCGAGAAAGGCATCGACAGCGCTCTGCTGCTCGAGGCGACCGCCTTCGAATGCCAAGGTCAGTGGACCGCCGGGCGCATCGGGCAGCACGTACTTGGCCAGCAGCGCATCGCTCGTGTAGTCGCGCGGGTCGGGCTCCACATCCGCCGCAGTGTCGACCTCGTGGCCTTCGCGCCGTACGTAGCCGAGCAGCCATTCGCCGGGCCCGGCGCGGTCCGCGACCAGCGCGGCCGCGTGCCAGCCCTCGTCCTTCGAGTCCAGACCGGCCTCCGTGCGCATCGCGAGGCGGTCGCTGCCGGTCGGCAGCAGGTGCCGCGGGGCCAGGGTCGACATCGCGACGATGCCGCCGATGGCCTCGCTGCCGTACAGGGACGATGCAGGCCCGCGCAGGAACTCGACGCGCCGGACGAAGACCGGGTCGAGGAACGCGCGGCCGCTGTCCGCGTAGCTTCCGACCGCAAAGCCTCCGGCCGCGGGGATGCCGTCGATCTCGACCGCGACACGGTTGCCGCCGAGTCCGCGAATCGAGATCGTGTCGAGTCCGAAACGGAACGGGTCGTTGCGCACCGTCAGCCCGGGCTCGTAGCGCACGAGTTCACGCATGTCGGAGGCGAGGGTCGCGTCGATGCGTGCTTCGTCCACCACGGTCACGGTGGCGGCGACGCGCGTCACCGGCGTGATCCGCCTGGCATACACGGTGACGGTCTCGAGTTCGTCGCGGGGCGCCTGCGGCGACGCGGCGGCGTACGCGGCGGGAAGAGCGCCGCCGGCGCAGGCCAGGCTCGCGATCGCGACGCGCAGCAGCGCCGATCGAGGAACGGGTCGAAGAGGCATCGCGTCGGCGTCTCTTGTGGGTGTCTGCAACCGTGCCGGAGCACGAGCACAGCGTGAACCTCGACCGCTGCAGCCGCCATGACCCAGATCAAGTCCAGAGGCGGGCACCGGACGCCGTGGCTGCGCTGGGCCGTACGAGACGCTTCTGTACACTCCGGCCGACCCCTGCAACAGACTCGATGATGGAGCCGACCCGATCATGAAGTTCGAGACCCTCGTCGTCCACGCCGGATTCGCGCCCGACCCCACCACCAGGGCCGTCGCGGTGCCGATTTACCAGACCACGTCCTATGCGTTCGACGACACGCAGCACGGCGCCGACCTGTTCGACCTCAAGGTCGTCGGCAACATTTACACGCGGATCATGAATCCCACGACGGACGTGCTCGAAAAGCGCATCGCCGCGCTCGAGGGCGGGGTCGGCGCGCTGGCGCTCGCGTCGGGGCAGGCCGCGGTCACCTACGCGATCCAGACGATCACGGACGCGGGCCAGAACGTCATCAGCTCGTCCGCGCTCTACGGCGGGACGTACAACCTGTTCGCGCACACGTTTCCGCAATACGGCATCACCGTGAAGTTCGCGGACCATCGCGAGCCGGCCTCGTTCGAGGCGCTGATCGATGCGAACACGCGAGCGATCTTCTGCGAGTCCGTGGGCAACCCTGCCGGTAACGTGACCGACTTCGCGGCGCTCGCCGAGATCGCGCACCGTCACGGCATCCCGCTGATCGTCGACAACACCGTACCCTCGCCCTACCTGTGCCGGCCGTTCGAACACGGCGCTGACATCGTCGTGCATTCGCTGACCAAGTACCTCGGCGGCCACGGCACCAGTATTGGCGGCGCCCTCGTCGACTCGGGTGCGTTTCCGTGGGCTGCGCACAAGGGACGGTTCCCGCGGCTCAGCAGTCCCGACGTGTCCTATCATGGCGTGGTCTACACCGACGCGTTCGGACCGGCGGCGTTCATCGGCCGCGCCCGCGTCGTGCCGCTGCGCAACATGGGCGCGGCGATCTCGCCGTTCAACAGCTTCCTGATCCTGCAGGGCATCGAGACGCTCGCGCTGCGCATGGATCGCATCTGTGAGAATTCGCTCGCGGTCGCGAGGTTCCTGCAGGCGCATCCCAAGGTGCGCTGGGTCAATTACGCAGGCCTGCCCGACCACCCGAGCCACGCGCTCGCGCGCAAGTACATGGGCGGCCGCGCCTCCGGGATCCTGACGTTCGGCATCGAGGGCGGGCGCGACGCGGGCGCGCGGTTCCAGGACGCGCTCGCGCTGTTCGTGCGGCTCGTCAACATCGGCGATGCGAAGTCGCTCGCGTGTCATCCTGCGAGCACGACGCATCGTCAACTCGACGCCAATGAACTCGCGCGCGCCGGTGTCAGCGAGGACATGGTGCGTCTGTCGATCGGCATCGAGCACGTCGACGACCTGATCGCGGACCTCGAGCAGGCGCTGGCGGCAGCGTAAGGGAAGCGGATAGCGGGTAGTAGGAACCAGAGGGTCGGCATCGCCGGCCGTCTTTTCCTACGATCCCCTATCCCCTATCCCCTATCCGATATCATTTACGAATGAAGAACAGCAACTCTTCCACGTTCGCGCTCGCGCGCGAATTGAGCCCGCGCCGCAACACCACGCACGCAACGGCCATTCCGGGCCTGGTCGAGGAGCAGTTGCGCCATTTCTCGATCGACCCGCAGACCGAGTTCGGCCGCCGGCTCGGCGAGCTTGCGTCGAATCTCTATGCGGGCAACGCCGCGGCCCACCAGCTCTGGGACGTCGCGGTGCGCGAACTCGCTTCGCTCGAGCAGCGCGACCGCGTCGCCCGCTTCAATGCCAAGCGTTTCCTGTGCTTCCAGCTCGCGAAGATCCTCGACACGCTGCAGAACCCGTTGCGCAAGACGTATCAGTCGCTGCTGCACGAGCCGTCGCAGAGTGCGATCAAGGGCCCGTACCCGATCTTCGACAACGTCACGGCGCTCTTCAGCGCCACGCCCGTCATCGCCCGCACGGCGACGTACCTGTATGCCTGCACCGAGTGGGTCGAGGACGCGTTCAAGGGGCGCGAGCCGCTGCTCGAGATCTATTCGCGCCTGCTCAACCCGACTTCGATCAGCCTCGCGAACCACATCGTCGACCTCGAAGCCGGTTCGCTCGCCGGCGAGTACCTCGCCTGGAATTTCAACTCCGGCATGGCCGCGATCGACACGATCCTCGCGAACCTCGTGGGCTTCCAGGACGTCGTGCTCGCAAGTCGCAACGTCTACGGCGGCACGTACCAGTTGTTGAACGACTGGTACGGCAAGAAGAGCAACCTCGACGTCGCCGTCGAGTGGTTCGACGGTTTCACGGCCGACGACTTCTGCCGCGCACTGGACGGCGTGCGCGTGAAGCACCGCGAGCGGCTCGAGCGCGGCCGCGGCGTCTACGTGTTCATCGAGTCGCCGTGCAATCCGCACGGCTACGTGCTCGACGTGCCCGCGATCTGTCGCGCAGCCCACGAACTGGGGCTGACCGTGATCGTGGACGCGACGGTCGGTACGCCGGTGCTGCAACCCGTGTTGCGCCGCGAGGACCCGCTGGAGCGCCCCGACTTCGTGATTCATTCCTACACCAAGGACCTCGCGGGCGCCGGCACCACGACCGCGGGCGTCTGCATCGGCCGCAACGAACGCATGTTCATCCCGAAAGGCGACACGGTGACGGCGCCGGGCCCCGACGGGAAGCCGCGCACCTACGTCTGGGACGAAAGCCTGTTCTGGAACGTCTACTACGTGAAAGGGGCGTTCCTCGATGCCGACAAGGCGTTCGAGGTCATCAACGGCATGCGCACGGTCGAATTGCGCGTGCTGCAGAAGGCGATCAACACCATCGTGCTCGCGCGTGCGCTCGCCTGGCATCCCGCGTTCGGCGTCCGGTGCGGCGCGGTCGAAGGCAACGAGAACTTCGCGTTGCGCGAGCGTCTCACGGTTCTCGGCCTGCCGGCGCCATTGTTCACGATCGACCTCGACACCGAGATGGGTCGCCGCGTCGGGCGCGAGGCGTTCCAGCGCTTTTTCGACTGTCTCGAGCCGGCGTTCGGGCTGCAGGTGACGCTCGGCCAGTCGAACACGGTCGTGGTCTGCCCGGCGCTCACGAGTCACTCGGAGCTGTCCGAGCAGGCACTGCGCGATGCGGGCATCACGCCGACCACGATCCGGATCTCGGTCGGCGACGAAGACCCGCGCACGCTGCTCGCCCACCTGATGAAATCCGCCGAGATCTCGATCGAGCCCGGGCATCCGGGGTTCATGGCGCACTTCGCGCCGCCGCACGAGATCGACTCGCTCTACGAATCGGTCTACGTCGACGTGCACCGCCGTCTTGCGGCGAGTCGCCCGCGCATGAAGCAGTTGCTGAGCTGAGTCGAGCTGGTCGCCGCCGGCGCTCCCGAGCGCTGCATTGGCGATTCAGTCGTGTCGTTGCAGGCGACCGACGGGCGTGGAATACAGGAAGCCCTTCCGCGGCTTGAATGCGATGCAACGTCGCGCCTGCTCGAGGCGCGCGGCCTCGTCGTCCGCGACCAGTTTCACGGCGGCGGGAACCTGCAACGACCCGTAACCCGCACCGAACGCGTCGAGCCCGCGTCGGACGACCGAGCGCTGCGGCTGCACGGGCCGCGCGTGCCACGTCGCCTGCGGTTCCGCACGCCGTGCCCGTCGGGGCTTCGGGGACGTGCGTATCAGCGGCGCCGCATTGTGGCGACCCGGCACGAAGGGCGATGTATCGGCGAGCCACATCGCATCGGCCCAGGGTCGGCGCAACCACCAGCGTGCGGCGCCGGAGGCGTGGTGGAGGTTCAGGCGAAAGGTGCTACTGGCGGGCAGGGTCGGCATGCGGCGGCGTCATCACGTGCGCGGGGAGAAAGCGAGCGAGCGTGACGATAGCGAAGGTCGCTGCC
>DASUYI010000101.1:0-4912 GCA_036377475.1 Steroidobacteraceae bacterium
GATCGACGAAAACGATGTATCCATACTCAGGTCCACTTATTGACACTATGTCAATGTCGAGTCACGATGTCAGCATGTCGTACATCAGCGAGCGGCGGCAGGAAGAGAAGGACCGGCGTCGGGCCGAAATCGTCGACGCGGCGGAAGCGCTCTACGCCGAGACGGGCTGGGACGCGATCACGATGGACCAGGTCGCGCGTCGTGCGCGACTGAGTCGCGCGCTCCTGTACGTCTATTTCCACGACAAGAACGACCTGCACATGGCGCTGGTCGAGCGCGCGCTGGACGCCTTGCGTGATTCCTTCGAGGCTGCCAAGCAAGGCCACCCGACCGGCATTGCCGAGGTCGAGGCGATCGGGCGCGCCTACCTCGCGTACTCGCAGGACAAGCCCCACTACTTCGACGCCTGCGCACGCTTCCAGGCGCGCCCGCTCGGCGACCTCCAGGCCCAGCCGAACGAGGCGGCTTGCATGGCCGCCGGCCACCGCTGCCACGAGGTGATCGTCGCCTCGCTGAACCGCGGTGTCGCCGATGGCTCGATTCGCGGGGACCTGGGCAACCCCTACGTCACGGCGCTCTCGCTCTGGGCGTTCTCCCATGGGCTGATCCAGATCGCTTCGACCAAAGGCGGCCAGATCGAACACGAAGGCACGCCGGTGGAGGCGTTGATCGAGCATGCCCTCGCGCTCGCGCTGAGGTCGCTGCGGCCATGACGCCCCGGCGAGCCTGCGCGTGGCCGCGTCTGGTGCTCGGCGCGATTGCGCTGCCGGGCCTCGTGGTCGCCCAGTCGCCGCCGGCCGATCCGGTCGTGTCGGCGGCGGAGTCCGCGGTCATGCTCGAAGACGGCCTGCAGCTACTGGTCGACGAGGCCCTGGTCGCGAACCTGGAGTTGCGCGCGTCGACGCTCACGGTCCGGCAGCGACTCGCGGCCCTCGCGCAGGCACGCGCGCGTTACTTGCCCGCGATCGACTTCGCCGCGCGGTACAGCGTGGCCGACGGGGGCCGAACGATCGACATCCCGGTCGGCGATCTCGTCAACCCGGTCTATGAGACCCTGGAACAACTCCTCGCAGCCCAGGGCGACCCGCGACAGTTTCCGCGCGTCGCGAACGAATCGATCGAACTGCTGCGAAACCCCGAGCAGGAAACCCGGCTCGTCCTGACTCAGCCGCTGTACGAGCCGCGCCTCGGCCCCGCGGTCGAGGCGAACCGCGCGCAAGTCGCGAGCGCTGAAGCCGACCTCGCCGCACTCCGTGCGCAGGTGGTCCGCGACGTCAAGCAGGCCTACTACCGCTGGCTCGCCGCCGAGCAGGCCGTTACGGTGCTCGACGCGACGCTCGATTCGGCACGTGCCAACCTCGCCGCGAACGAAAGCCTCTACCGCAACGGACGCGTCACGCGCGACCTGGTCTACCGCGCGGAGGCCGACGTGCTCGAGATCGAGCAGGAGCGGCTCGCGACTGCGAGCCGCGTCCGCATCGCGGCGAGCTACGTGAATCTGCTGCGCAATGCCCCGCTTACGCGGCCGCTGCCGGCGACCACGCTCGACGAAGCGACGATCGACCGCTTTCGCGCGGTGTTGCTGAAGGCGCTCGCGGGTCGACGCCTCGACGTCGAGCGCCTGCAGCAACTGGCCGACGACAGGCGGCAGGAACTGAAGAGCCTCGACTCGGCGATTCTCGTGGGCGAGGCCCAGAAGGCCCTTGCGCGGGCTGCGTTCAAGCCGACACTTGCGCTCGGCGCCGAAGCCGGCATCCAGGGCACCGAGTACGGATTCGCCGACGAGGACCGTTACGTGCTCGCCTCGCTCGTGCTGCGCTGGAATGCGTTCCGCGGCGGCGCGGACCGCGCGGCCCTCGACGAGGCCCGTGCGTTCACCGAACAGCTGCGCACGACGCGTGAACTGGCCGGCCAGCAAGTCCGGCTCGAGGTGCAGGAGGCCCTGGAGCGTTTCGAAGTCGCGGAGGCCTCGCTCGGCACGGCCGTGAAGCGCGCGCAAGCCGCCTCCGGCGCGTTCGAGATCACGAGTCGCAAGCGCGACCTCGGCCAGATCAACCAGGCCGAGTTCATCGATGCGCGTCGCGCATACACCGACGCGCAGCTCAACGTCACCCTCGTGCGGGCCGAATACCTCGCCCGCCTGGCCGAACTCGAATACGCGATCGGCGAGCCACGCCGACTCGAGCAGGAGCGTCTGCGATGAAGCGGGTATGGACGGGCATCGTCGCCACGGCCGTGCTGGTCGTCGGCTGCGCCCCACAGGAGCGGCAGGCCCCGCCGTCAGAAGCGACTTCGCCGCCGGCCTCCGTGCGCACGGAGCCCGTCGCGAGCGCCTCGATCGCCCACCAGACCCGCGCGGTCGGCGTGCTCGCACCGCGGGACGAGGTGCGCCTCGCGTTCAAGGTCGGGGGCATCGTCGAGCGCGTGCATGTCGACGCGGGCGACACCGTGCGGGCGGGCCAACTGCTCGCGGAGCTCAAGGGTGCTGAGGTCGACGCCGCCGTCGCGCAGGCGTACGAAGGCGCCGAGAAGGCGCGCCGCGACCTCGAGCGCGGCCAGCGACTGCGGATCGATGAAGTCGCGACCGAGGAGCAGGTCGAAAACCTCACCACCGCGTACAACGTCGCGCGCGCCAACCTGCGGACCGCACGTTTCAATGCGCAGTACGCGCGCATCGAGGCGCCTGCGGACGGTGTCGTGTTCGAGCGACTGGTCGAAGGCGGCGAACTGGTGCAGCCCGGCCAACCGGTCGTGGTGTTCGGCGCGACCGGTCCGGGCTGGGTCGTGCGCGTCGGGCTCGCCGACCGCGACGCCGTGCGCATCGAGCCGGGTACGAACGCCGATGTCACCTTCGACGCCTACCCGGGGCGCGTCTTCCCGGGCAAGGTGACGCAGGTCGGTGCCGCCGCCGATCGACACACCGGCACGTTCGAGATCGAAGTCGAGGTGCTCCCCGACGGGGCACGCTTCGTGCGCGGGCTGGTGGCCAAGGTGGCAATGCCGCTCGCGCAACTGCCCGACGTGGCGGACGATGCGACGGTCGTGCCGGTCTCGGCGCTGGTCGAGGCCGACGGACCGCAGGCGATCGTCTACGTCATGGACCGCCAGCACAACGTCGCGCGCCGCAAGGCCGTCACGCTCGGCCCGATCCTCGGCGAGCAGGTCGTCGTCACCGCCGGTCTCGTCGTCGGCGAGTCGGTGATCACGGACGGCGCGGCGTGGCTCACCGACGGTCGGGCGGTCCGCGAAGTTGCCGCCGGCGACGGCGACGCCGAGCGGGGGTGAGTCGTGCGGCTCTGGGCATTCTCGGTCCGGCGCTGGCAGTTCACGCTGCTGCTGTTCGCGCTGCTGATCGCCGTCGGCATCAGCACGCTGTACAACATCCCGCGCGCGGAGGATCCCGAATTCCACGCCCCGGTGCCGATCATCGTCGTCGCGTATCCCGGCGCCGACCCGGCGGACATCGAGCGCCTGATCGTCGATCCGATCGAGGACGCGATCAGCGAACTCGACGACATCAAGCGCATGGACAGCCGCTCGCTCGACGGCGTCGGCATCATCCAGGTCGAGTTCCAGTGGGACCAGGACCCGGACGAAAAATACGACGAGGTCGTGCGCGAGGTGAACCGCATCCGCCCCGACCTGCCGGCGGACATCGCGGACCTCGAGGTGCGGCGCACCGGATCGGGCCTGGTCAACATCATGCAGGTTGCGCTGGTCAGCGAGGACGCGAGCTACCGCGATCTCGACGAGCTCGGCCGCACGCTGCGCGACGACGTCGAGACCGTCCCGGGCGTGCGGCGCGCCGAGGTCTTCGCGCTGCCGAAACCCGAGGTCCGTGTCGCCGTCGACCTCGAACGCATGGGCCGTGCGGGCGTCACGCTCGGCCAGGTCGAGGCGGCGATCCGCGGCGAGAACGCGGCCATTCCCGGCGGGGCGGTCGACGTCGGGCTGCGCAAGTTCAACGTCAAGACTTCGGGCAGCTACGACTCGCTCGACGAAATCGCGGATACGATCGTCGGCAGCCGCAACGGCCGCATCGTGCGACTGCGCGACGTGGCCGAGGTGACCTGGGAGACCGCGGAACAGCTCTACATCGGCCGCTTCGAGGGGCGGCGCGCCGTCTTCCTCGCGGCCAGCGCGAAGGACCGCGTCGACGTGTTCGACGTACGCGATGGCATCCAGGCCAGGCTCGACGCGTTCGAGCAGCGCCTGCCGCCCAACGTGACGCTCGAGCGGGGCTTCGACCAGACACGCAACGTCGGCCACCGCCTGAAGCGCCTCGGGCTCGACTTCTCGATCGCGATCACGCTCGTGCTGCTCACGCTGATCCCGCTCGGCCTGCGTGCGGCGACGGTCGTCATGATCTCGATCCCGCTGTCGCTGTCGATCGGCCTCGCGGCGCTCTACTTCAGCGGCTTTTCGCTGAACCAGCTCTCGATCGCCGGATTCGTGCTCGCGCTCGGCCTGCTCGTGGACGACTCGATCGTCGTCGTCGAGAACATCGCGCGTTACCTGCGCGCCGGCTACTCGCGGGTCGAGGCGGCCGTCGCCGCGACCGACCAGATTGCGCTCGCCGTGCTGGGATGCACGGCGACGCTGCTGTTCGCGTTCCTGCCGCTGCTGTTCCTGCCGGAAGGCTCGGGACTCTTCATCCGCTCGCTGCCCGCCGCCGTTCTCTACACGGTGGCTGCGTCGCTGTTCGTCGCGTTGACCGTGATTCCGTTCCTCGCGTCCCGGATGCTCGAGGTCGAACGCGGCGATGGCAGCCACGACCAGGGCAACCGTGCGCTGCGGGCGATCATGCGGTTCATCCACGGCATTTACGCACCGGCGCTGCGCGTGGCGCTCGGTTCGCCGCGGCACACGCTGCTGGCCGCGCTCGCGTTCGTCGTGATGTCGTTCGGCGTCG
>DASUYI010000102.1:0-3217 GCA_036377475.1 Steroidobacteraceae bacterium
TGAAGACACAACGAGCACAGGCCATGAGTGAAGCACAGGGTGGATTCGGCATCGACGAAGTGATGCGACGGCTGCCGCACCGGTATCCGATGCTGCTCGTCGATCGCGTGCTCGAGTGCGTCTCGGGCGAGCGGCTCGTCGCACTCAAGAACGTGAGCGCGAACGAGGAGTTCTTCGCGGGACACTTCCCCGGCCGGCCGGTGATGCCCGGCGTGATGATGCTCGAGGCGCTGGCGCAGGCCGCGGGCATCCTCTGCTTCGTGACCGCGAACATCTACCCCGACGAGAACGTGAAGTTCTATTTCGCGGGCATCGACAAGGCGCGCTTCCGCCGGCCGGTCGTACCGGGGGACCGGCTGCTGCTGAAGGTGACGCTGGAACGCAGGATCCGGACGATCTGGAAATTTTCGACCGTGGCGGAAGTGGACGGCGACGCGGCCTGCTCCGCCGAGATGATGGTGATGCCGGGCTGAGCGCTGCGGCGGCAGGTTCACCCGGCACAAGGTTTCTTAGGGAGAGGCTCAGATGAGCGGCACCATCCACGCGACCGCGATCGTGGCGCCCGACGCCGTGCTCGGCGAAGGCGTCGAAGTCGGCGCGTACGCGGTCGTCGGGCCGGACGTCGAAGTCGGGCCGCGGACCCGGATCGGCGCGCACGCGATGATCCATCGCCACACGCGCCTCGGCGCCGACAACCTCGTGCACTCGTACGCGTCCGTCGGCGACGCGCCGCAGGACAAGAAGTACAAGGGCGAGCCGACGCGACTCGAGATCGGCGACCGCAACGTGATCCGCGAGTTCGTCACGCTCAACCGCGGCACGACCAAGGACCGTGGCGTCACGACGATCGGCAGCGACAACCTGTTCATGGCCTATGCGCACGTCGCGCACGACTGCGTCGTCGGCAGCCAGTGCGTGCTTGCCAACTGCGCGACGCTCGGCGGCCACGTGGTTCTCGGCGACTGGGTCATCATGGGCGGCTTCGCGGCCATCCACCAGTTCTGCAAGGTCGGCGCGCACGCGTTCCTCGCGAACAACGCGGCCGTCACCCGCGACGTGCCGCCGTACGTGATGGCGGTGGGCGGGCCGGCAAAGCCCCACAGCATCAATTCCGAGGGCCTCAAGCGTCGCGGCTTCACGCCGCAGCAGATCCGCAACCTGCGCAACGCGTATCGCGTCCTGTACCGGTCCGGCCTGCGTCTCGACGACGCGATCGAGCAGCTGCGCGGCATGGCGCAGGACCAGCCCGAAGTCCAGGCGCTGGTCGACTTCATTCCCGAATCCACGCGCAGCCTCGTGCGCTGATGCCGGGCATGGAGGGGGAGCGACGTTCGGCTCCCTCTCCCACGGCGGTGGGAGAGGACCCCGTCACCTCACCCGCGACTGTGGGAGAGGCGAGGATTGGACTCGTCGCCGGCGAAGCGTCCGGCGACAACCTCGGGGGCGCGCTGATCCGTGCGTTGCACGCGCGCTCACCGGGCGCGCGCTGTTTCGGCGTCGCCGGCCCGCGCATGCTCGAAGCCGGCTGCGAGGCGTGGCATGCCGCCGACGAACTCGCCGTCATGGGGCTCGCCGAGATCCTGAAACACCTGCCCCGCCTGCTGCGCCTGCGTCGCGAGCTGGTCGCGCGGATGGTCGCGGCACGGCCCGACGTCTTCGTCGGCATCGACTCGCCCGAATTCAACCTGCGCGTCGCCGCACAGCTCAAGGCCCGGGGCGTGCCGACGGTGCAGTACGTCAGTCCACAGGTGTGGGCGTGGCGCCAAGGTCGTGTGCGTACGATCGGCCAGTCGGTCGACCTCGTGCTCTGCGTGCTGCCGTTCGAGGAGCGCTTCTACGACCAGCACCACGTGCGCGCTGTCTTCGTGGGCCACCCGCTCGCCGACCGCGTGCCGCTCGAGAGCCCCAGCGGACCGGCGCGGCTCGCGCTCGGGCTGGCGCCGGACAAGCCGACGGTGGCCGTGCTGCCCGGCAGTCGCCGGGCCGAGGTCGGCAAGCTTGGCGCACCCTTCGCCGCGACGCTGGCGTGGCTGCGGACGCGGCGGCCCGAGCTGCAGTTCGTCGCGGCAATGGCGAATCCTCGCGCACGCGCCACGTTCGAGCGCGCATTGGCGGAGCAGGCGCCCGATCTTGACGTGACGCTGGTGGACGGACGTGCACAGGAGGCGCTCGCCAGCGCGGACGCCGTGCTCGTCGCCTCCGGCACCGCCACGCTCGAGACCGCGCTGATCAAGCGCCCCATGGTCGTCGCGTACCGGGTGGCGCCGCTCACGAGCTGGCTGCTGCGCGACCTCGGGCTCATGAAGGCCGAATTCTTCGCGCAACCGAACCTGCTTGCCGGGCGCCGGCTGGTGCCCGAGTATTTCCAGGAGGACGTCCGCCCCGAGGTGCTCGGCCCGGCCCTGCTCGGGCAGCTCGAACGGCCGGACCGGGACGAACTCGTGGCCACGTTCACCGAGATCCACCGCACGCTGCGACGCGATGCGAGCGCACGCGCCGCCGAGGCGATCCTCGAGCTGCGTGCGCAACGCAGGCCCCCGGCATGAGGCGCGCCGACCTGCGTCAAGTCACGCTCGACCTGCGTCGACGCGGGCTCACCGCGGGCGTCGACGAAGCGGGCCGCGGACCGCTCGCCGGCCCGGTCGTCGCGGCCGCGGTCATCCTCGACCGGAGCAGGCCCATCCGTGGCATCGCGGACTCCAAGGCGCTGGCGCCCGAGGTGCGCGAGGAGCTGTCCCTCAAGATCCGCGAGCGCGCGATCGCCTGGGGCGTGGGCTGGTCCGACCCGTGCGAGATCGACGCGATCAACATCCTGCAGGCGACGATGCTCGCGATGCGCCGGGCGCTGCTCGCGCTGCACTGTCATCCCGCGCACGTGATCATCGACGGCGATCGCTGCCCCAATCTCGCGGGGCTCGCGATCGACTGCAGCAT
Source organism: Steroidobacteraceae bacterium (assembly GCA_036377475.1). Taxonomy (GTDB): domain Bacteria; phylum Pseudomonadota; class Gammaproteobacteria; order Steroidobacterales; family Steroidobacteraceae; genus RPQJ01. The sequence continues at coordinate 2,935 of DASUYI010000102.1, forward strand.
CGAGGCGGTCGTCGCGGGCGACGCGAGCGTCGGGTGCGTGGGCGCGGCGTCGATCGTCGCGAAGGTCGCGCGCGACCGGTACATGTGCGAACTGTGCTCGCGCTATCCGGGCTACGGCTTCTCGGCGCACAAGGGGTACGGCACGCCCGAGCACCTCGACGCCCTGCGGCGGCTCGGGCCGTCGGCGATCCACCGCCGCAGTTTTGCGCCGGTACAATCGTCGCTCACGGTCGATTGATCCTCGATGTCACGTTTCGTCCACCTCCACGTCCATACCGAGTAC
>DASUYI010000103.1:0-2808 GCA_036377475.1 Steroidobacteraceae bacterium
CGCCCGCTGAATCCGGCCCGGGCGGGTCGCCGTCGCGCGCCGAGCGGGCACGCACGCGAATCCCGCCGGCCGCGTTGCGCGAGCCCGTGCATCTGCTTGCATTGGGATTTGGTTCTGGCCTCGCGCCGATCGCACCGGGTACCTTCGGCTCGATCGTCGGTCTGCTGCTCGCGCTGCTCGTGTTGCAGGCTGGCTGGTGGGCCGCCGCGGGCGCCGCGTTGCTCGCGTCGATCGGCGGCGTCTGGATCTGCGGCGAGAGCGCGCGCCGTCTCGGCGTGCACGATCATCCGGCCATCGTGTGGGATGAGATTGCCGGCATGATGATCGTCATGCTTGCCGCGCCGGCGACGTGGTGGGGTATCGCGACGGCATTCGCGTTGTTCAGGTTGTTCGACGTCTGGAAGCCCTGGCCGATCCGCGAGGTCGATCACGGTATGCGGGGCGGAGCGGGCATTATGCTCGACGACATCCTGGCCGCGCTGTGGGCGGTCGCCGTCCTGCTGCTGATCCGACCGTACACGACGTGAGTCACGCAAGAAAAATCAACCCTGCGGTGCAGACGCAGATCCTGCCGGTCGACCCGCCGCAGACGACGCCCGATCGCATCGGCAAGTACTACGTCGTGCACGAGGTCGGTCGCGGCAGCACGGGCGCCGTGTACCTCTCGCACGACCCGTTCTACGGTCGCGACGTCGCGATCAAGCTCTATCACGCGACGACCAACGACGACGCCGAGGGCCGCAATGCCCGCCGCATGTTCCTCGGCGAGGCGAAGATGGTCGGCAAGCTGCAGCACCCGAACATCGTGCCGATCTACGACGCGGGCGAGGAGGACGGTCGCCGCTATGTCGTCACGGAGCACATCCACGGCGCGCGTACGCTGAACCAGTACTGCCGCGGCACCAGCCTGCTGCCAATCGACCAGGTTGTGTCGATCATGTACAAGTGCGCGAAGGCGCTGCATTACGCGCATTCGCGCGGCGTGGTCCATCGCGACATCAAGCCCTCGAACATCCTGCTGACGCAGGAAGGCGACGTGCGCATCGTCGATTTCGGCATCGCGCTGGTCGCGGACTCCGACGTCTCGCGCCTCGAGGGCGTCGCGGGCAGTCCCGCGTACATGTCGCCGGAACAGGTGCAGGGGCTCGAGCTCGACGCGCGGTCCGATCTCTACTCGCTCGGCGCGGTCATGTACGAAATGCTCTGCGGCCAGCGCCCGTTCCGAGCCGGGGCACTCGGCAAGCTGTTGCGCCAGGTCGTCCAGCAGACGCCGGAACCGTTGCGTAGCGTGCGTGCCGAGATTCCCGAGGAACTCGAGCAGGTCGTGTTCAAGGCGCTCGAGAAGGACCCGAACGTACGCTATCGGACGGGCAACGAATTCGCCGCCGAGCTCACGCGCGTGCACCAGAAGTTGCGCGCGAGCCAGGCCGAGATCGACGACGAAGAGCGTTTCGCGGTGCTGCGCAAGCTCCGCTTCTTCCACGATTTCTCGCACTCGGAGATCCGCGAGGTCATGCGCGCGGGCACCTGGTGCGACTACCAGTCCGGCGATTCGATCCTGCGCGCCGGCGAAATCGACGACCGCTTCTACATCGTGGTGTCGGGCAACGTCCGCATGGGCCGCGGCGGCGAGCCCGTGGGCACCATTCCGGCCGGCGGCTGCTTCGGCGAGGCAAGCTACGCGGAGGGGTCGCGCCGCGACACCACCGCCGAAGCCGAGGAGGCCGTCACGCTGCTCAAGGTGACCGCGACGCTGATCGAACAGGCGTCGATCTCCTGCCAGCTGCGCTTCAACAAGGTGTTCCTGCGCGAGCTGATCGGGCGGCTGCAGCGGGGAAACAAGAAGAGCGGATAGCGGATAGTAAGAAGGCGCCTCACGGCGCCTTTTTTCATGCGCGCAACGCGCGCCTCCGACTATCCGCTAGTCACTATCCGCTAGTCACTTTCCTTGTCCTTCTCGATCTGCGCGTACGCGCTGTGATTGTGGATGGACTCGAAGTTCTCGGCCTCCACGACGTAGGCGAGCACGCGCTCCTCGGCATTGAGCCGCACGGCCACGTCGCGCACGATGTCCTCGACGAACTTCGGATTGTCGTAGGCACGCTCGGTCACGTACTTCTCGTCCGGGCGCTTGAGGATGCCGAACACCTCGCACGACGCTTCCTGCTCGGCGATGTCGATCAGCTCCTCGATCCAGACGTGCTCCTTCACGCGCGCGGTGATCGTGATGTGCGAACGCTGGTTGTGCGCGCCGTAATCGGAGATCTTCTTCGAGCAGGGGCAGAGGCTGGTCGCGGCGACGACTACGCGGATCCACATCTGCTCGACGCCACCGTGGATCTCCCCGATCAGGCTCGCGTCGTACTTGACCACGCTCTCGACCCCGCTCACCGGCGCCCGCTTCATCACGAAGTAGGGGAACGTCATCTCGATGTGACCGGAAGTCGCGTCGAGGCGTTCGGTCATCTCGGCGAGCATCTGGCGGAACGACTCGACGGAGATCTCGCGCTCGTGCAGGTGCAGGATCTCGACGAAGCGAGACATGTGCGTGCCCTTGAAGTTGTGGGGCAGCGCTACGTACATGTTGAAGTTCGCGACGGTGTGCTGGTCGCCGCCCGACCGGTCGCGCACGCGCACCGGGTGGAAGACGTCCTTGATGCCGACCTTGTTGATCGGGATCTGGCGCGAGTCGGCACGACCCTGGACGTCCTCGATCGGGGTCACGCTGGCGCTGCCGAGCTTGGGAACCGCGGTACGACTCATGCTGGGTGGGCTGCCGTGGGCGCCTGAGTATACGGGACTCGGCCC
>DASUYI010000104.1:0-5815 GCA_036377475.1 Steroidobacteraceae bacterium
CAGTTCGCGGTCAGCGCGGACGGCAAGAGCGTCAAGTACAAGGTGACTGTGAGTCGGCTGAACAATGCCGCGGCGGCCGACCTGCACCTGGGCCAGCCCTCGCAGAACGGCCCGCTGGTCGCGAAGCTGTTCCCGAACGGCACCTCCGCGAAGAAGGGCGAGTACACCGGCGTGCTCGCCGAGGGCACGCTCACCGGCGCGGACCTCATCGGCCCGCTGACCGGCGCGACGCTGGCGGACCTCGTGGATGAACTGAAGGACGGCAACGTGTACGTCAACGTGCACACGGACGACGGCATCGACCCGCCGAATTCCGGCCCCGGCGACTATCGGCTCGGCGAGATCCGCGGCCAGTTGAAATGACGACTTGCCGGCCTGGGCCGGCTTGCCAGCGGCCCTGACCCAGGGCCCAGACGCCACCCCCCTCCCGCGCGGGAGGGGGCGTGGTCACAGGCGGAACACCCGCCGCGCGTTTCCCTCGAGGAAGAGCGACTCGACCTCGGCGCCGAGTCCGAGCGTGGGCAGCGCCTCGAGCGCCTTGGCCGGCGGCACCATCGGCCAGTTGCTGCCGAACAGCACCTTGTCGCGGCCGTGCGCTTGCAGGTACTCGACCAGCGCGCGGGGATAGCGCGCGACCGTGTATGCCGAAGTGTCGATGTAGACGTTCGCATGCTTGGTGGCGATCGCGATCATCTCGTCGGTCCATGGGTAACCGATGTGGCCGCCCACGATCACGAGTTCGGGGAAGTCGATCGCGACCTGGTCGATGTACGGAATCGGCCGCCCGAACTCCGACGGCATCAGCGGGCCCGTGTGACCGACCTGCGTGCAGAACGGGATGCCGAGCTCGCAGCATTCGGCATACACCGGGTAGAAGCGCGCGTGCGTCGGCGGCAGCTCCCAGAGCCACGGCAGCACGCGCACGGCACGGAAGCCGAGTTCGCGCACGCAGCGGCGCAGCTCGCGGACCGCGTCGCGTGGCCGCGAGATGTCGAGCGAGCCGACGCCCACGAGCCGATCGGGCGCCTGGCGCACGAACGACGCGACCTCGTCGTTCGAGATGAGGTCGCCGCGCGGCCCGACCCACGCGCTGATCAGACTGACTGAAACCCCGCCCGCGTCCATCGCGTCGAGCGTGACTTTCACCGGCCACTGCGTCGCGGCGGCGAGCGCGGGCCCGCCGAGGCCCCGCGTCCAGCGACGCAGCGACTCGAACATCGGATGGTTCAGGTGGCGCGGCGTCGGATGCTGCGCCCACGCGTCGATGACGGTGCGTCCCAGCGCGGTGTCCTCCGGCTACTTTCCCTCGACCGTGAACGCGAGCAACACGTTGCCCGGCAGGTGAAAGTAAATATTGTAGCCGGAGTTCACGAGCAGCATGCCGTCCTGCACGACGGGGCCGCCACCGCCCATCGAGCCGCCGCGTGCCTTCTCGCCCGACACGGTCGGAACCTCCTGCCGCGTCTGGTATTCCCAGAGCACCTTGCCGCTCGAGTCGTCGTAGGCGCGGAGACGCCCGTCCATGTGGCCGGCGAACACGACGCCGGGCATCGACGTGATCGCGGCGAGGATCCCCGGATCGCACGAAGGCTCGCCCTTGCAGATGTCGTCGGCGGGATTGGTCCACAGCAGCTCACCCGTGAGCGGGTCGAGTGCGTAGAGTCCGCCGCGGGGCGGCTCGGCGTACACCTTGCCGTCCTTGGAGTCGGCCATGTCGGCGATCGGCACGTACACGCGCTTCGCGTCCGCGGTCATGCCCCACTGCACACCGCCCTGGATGCTGCCGCGGCCGACCTTGCGCTCCCACAGCGGCCTCGTCGGCTTGTCCGGATCGACCGCGACCACCGTGCCGTCCTTGCGCCCGGCGACGATGACCTGCCGGCCCGACGCGGTCGTGACGAGGATCGCACCGGCGCCCATGTCGAAGTCGGGGCCGGGCTCGTCGGGACAGTTGGCGTTCTGCAGCATGCACGCGACGTTCCACGCGTCCGCCTCGAACGACTGCCAGCTCCAGCGCAGCTTGCCGGTGACGAGGTCGAAGGCGACCACGGCATCGCTCAGGTCCGTGGCCGGCGCCGAATAGTTGTTGCCCGTCGTGGCGTAGAGCACGCCGCGCTTTGCGTCGACCGCGAGCGCGCTCCAGATCGGCGCGCCCGACGGTGCGAACCGCGCGGTGCCCACGCGCGTGGTGCCGACGCGAGCCGGCGCCTCGTCGATCGTGTAGGTCTTCCAGCGTGTCTGGCCGGTCTGCGGATCGAGCGCCTGCACGGAGCCGCGGAACGTGCAGCACTCGTACGTCGGATCCGCCGACGCCTCCTCGAGCGAGGACACCGGCACGTACAGCGTGCCCGCGTGGTATTTCGGCGAGCCGGTGATCGTCGCGCTCGGGTGATCGTCCGCCTTGATCTTCCAGCGCAACTCACCGGAGAGCGCATCGACCGCGTAGACGCGACCGACCAGGTCGCCGAAAAACGCGAGGGGCCGCGCCGGCGCCTTGCCAGCGACCCACGGCTCGATCACGACGGGCGTGCGCACCTCGGCGGTCGCGCGGAAGGTCCAGCGCACGCAGCCGCTGCCGGCGTCGAGCGCGTACACCGTCCCGTCCTGGCTGCCGACGAAGACCGCGCCCATCGCGAGCGTCGGTTGCGAGCGGGCACGCTGCGCGCCGGGATAGGCGAACGCCCACTTGAGCGCGAGTTTCGGCACGTCCGCGGGCGGCAGTTCCGCGACCTCGGCCGGCACTCGCCGCGAGTTGACCGCGTCGAGGCCCCAGCCCTCGATCCGTGGGCCGCGCGCGAGGTCGAACTTCGCGGCGGCGCCGACGCAGCGCGGCGCCGGCCGCGGCGCCTTGTACTCCGCCAGGGTGATTGCGGCCAGGTACTCGGCGACCCGCTGCTTCTGGTCGGCCGGGAGCATCTTCGCCTGCTCCTGCATGACGCCATGCGTCATCGCCCCGAGGATCGCGTCCGGCGCCATCAGCTGCAGGAACGTCTTGGCGGGCGCCTTCGCCACCTGCCGGTCGTGGCACTGCGCGCAGTGCGCGCGATAGGCGACGGCGCCCGGCGTGCTTTCGCGGTCGTTCGCGAGATACACCTTCTCGGCTTCCGACCGCGCCTGCTCGACGTCGGCCGCGCTCGCGACGGACGCCGAGGCGAGTCCCAGCAGGGCGAGCAGTGTGACGGTGCGCAGCATCGGTTCCCCCGCAGCGTGGCGCGGCCGACCAAACTATTTGTTGTCGGCCAACAAGCAACGTCGCTATATTCGTCCGGCCTGCCCTCTGCAGGCAAGTGCTTTCGGGGAAATCGTCCATGGTCCCGCGTCCGCTCGCCTGCTCGATGTTGCTGCTCGTTGCATCGTCCGCCTGTATGGCACAGGCGCCCACCCAGGTCGCCGTCTACACCGAAGCGCAGGCCGTGCGCGGCAAGCAGACGTACGATCGTTACTGCGCGCAGTGCCATCACCTGACGCTGCGCGGCAGCGCACACGGCACGGCGCTGGAAGGCAAGCCGTTCCTGCAGCGCTGGGGTGCGCGGACGCTCGGCGAGCTGAGCGCGTACATCGGCAAGCAGATGTCGTCGAACCTGCCGCGCGGCACCGCGCCCGGCACGTACGACGATCTCGCGGCGCACATCCTGCGCGTGAACGGCGCGGCTCATGGCGACCAGGAACTGGTCGCGTCGAATACGGTCGTCGTCGGCGCGGCCATCGTGGGCGCCGCGTGGACTCCGGCGACACTCCAGTCCGGAGACGGGGCCAGCGGCCCGAAGCGCGAGAGCTGGAGCGGCGCCGCGACGATTGCCGACGCCGCGCAGAAGGCAGGCACCTGGAGCAACAAGGAAACGCCGTCGTTCTCGCCCGTCACCGACGAGATGCTGCGCAGCCCGCCCGACGGCGACTGGCTCAGCTTCCGTCGCACGCTGGACGGTTGGGGCTACAGTCCGCTCGACCAGATCAACCGCGACAACGTGAAGAACCTGCGCCTCGCGTGGGCGCTCACCATGCGCGAAGGCAGCAACCAGCCGACGCCGCTCGTGCACGACGGCATCATGTTCCTGACGCACCCGGGCAACGTGATCCAGGCGCTCGACGCGACCAACGGCGAACTGATCTGGGAGTACCAGTACGAGTACCCGCCGGAGTCGCAGACGCTCGGCGGGCCGACGCGCAACATCGCGATCTACGAGGACAGGCTTTTTCTCGCGACCTACGATGCCGCACTCGTCGCGATCGACGCACGCACGGGCAGGCAGCTCTGGCGCACCGTCAAGGCGGATTACAGGAAGGGCTTCACGCACACCGCGGGCCCGGTCATCGCCGACGGCGTCGTGATCAGCGGCATCAACGGCTGCGAGCGCTTCAAGCCCGAGGGCTGCTTTATCACCGGCCACGACCCGGACACCGGCCAGGAGCTGTGGCGCACCTCGACGATCGCGCTGCCCGGCGACCCGAACAACCGGACCTGGGGCGGCGTGCCCGTGAGCCGGCGCGGCGGGGGCGACAACTGGTTCGCGGGCAGTTACGACCCCGTGACCAGGCTCTTCTACCTCGGCACGTCGCAACCGAAGCCGTGGGTGGCCGCGAGTCGCGGCATGTCCGCGCGCGATGCGGCGCTCTACACCAATTCGACGCTCGCGCTCGAGCCGCGCACGGGGCGGATGCGCTGGTACTTCCAGCACGTGCCCGGCGAGACGCTCGACATGGAGACCGGGTTCGAGCGTGTGCTCGTCGATGTCGACGGCCAGCCCTATCTCTACACGGTCGGCAAGGACGGCATCCTCTGGCGTCTCAACCGCGAATCGGGCCGCTTCGCCGGCTTCGCCGAGACGCTGTACCAGAACATGTTCGAGCCGCTCGATCACAGGACGGGCAAGCTCAAGTACCGCAAGGACATCGTCGACGCGAAGATCGGCGATCCCGTGTCCGTCTGCCCGAGCATCTACGGTGGCCACAACTGGCAGGCCTCGGCGTACAGCCCGCAGGCGCAGTCGCTGATCATCCCGTTGCACCAGCTCTGCGTGGAGATGATCGGGCGCGAGGTCGACCTCGGCGAAGGCGGTGGCGGCTACGGCGGTGAATCGACGGTCTCGCCGATGCCCGGCTCGAACGGAATGCTCGGTCGGCTGAGCGCGTACGACGTGAAGACCCTGCAGCCGCGCTGGTCGCACACGCAGCGAGCCATGTTCCTGACCGGCGTGCTCACGACCGGCGGCGGGCTCGCGTTCGTCGGCGACCTCGACCGCTGGTTCAAGGCCTTCGACGCCGAGACGGGCAAGGTGCTCTGGCAGACGCGTCTCGGCTCGGGCCTGCACGGCTTCCCGGTGAGTTACGCGGCCGGCGGCAAACAGTACGTCGCGGTGCCCACGGGCATGGGCGTTTTCCGGCTGATGACGGCGCGGCAGGCGCCGGACATCTACCAGCCGAACGGCGGCAACATGCTGTACGTGTTCGAACTCGCCGAGTGACTGACGGCCGCTTTTGCGTTGCAGCGGGAAATTGCGATTTCCCTGCCGTACTCTCGTCCGGACGGGTCGGCCGCGCTACGCTTGCTAGTTGACAACAAGTGTTTTAGCATCGGCCGCGACTCGACGACCTTCATCCATCCGTTCCATCCAGGGGGACTAGGACATGCGCGCGGGCTTGCTGATGGTGTTTCAGAACTTCATGGACACGATCACCGACAGGGAGGCGTACGAGCGCGACATCCATCTCGCCGGCCTCGCGGAACCTCTGGGTTTCGACACGGTGAGCGGCGTCGAGCACCACTTCTTCAACTACGCCATGGCGCCGGACCCGACGCAGTTCCTCAGCTACATGG
>DASUYI010000105.1:0-2450 GCA_036377475.1 Steroidobacteraceae bacterium
ACCGACACGAAGAACAGGATCGGCCAGCGATACGCTTGGATCCAGGGCCTGGCCTTGCTGTGCTTGTAGTTCTCGTAGGCCTCGAACCCGATCAGCACGAGCGGCACGACCTCGAGCGCGGAGAACGCCGCACCGAAGGCCAGCACCGACGTCGGCGTGCCGGTCCAGTACAGGTGGTGCAGCGTGCCCAGCACGCCGCCGGTCAGGAAAATGACCGTGGCGAACAGCACGGCGCTCGTGGCGGACTTGCCGCGCACCAGGCCCAGCTTCGTGAACAGGAAGGCGATCACCGCCGTGGCGAAGACCTCGAAGAAGCCCTCGACCCACAGGTGCACCACCCACCAGCGCCAGTACTCGACCATCGAGAGGTGGGTGTTGCGCCCCCACATCAGGCCGGCACCGTAGAAGAGGCCGATCGCGATCGTCGAGAGGAACAGCAGCATCGTGATCGAGCGGCTGTCGTCACGGCGCTTGAGCGCCGGCCACAGCGCGCGGCCGACGAGCAGCAGCCACAGCATCAGGCCGACGAACAGGAAGATCTGCCAGAAGCGGCCGATGTCCGTGTATTCGTAGCCCTGGTGACCGAACCAGAAGTTGGCCGCGAGCCCCATCTTCTGCATCACGGCGAACCACTGGCCGCCGAGCGCACCGACGACGATCACGAGCAGGCAGGTGAACAGGAAGTTCACGCCGAGCCGCTGGAACTTGGGTTCGTGACCCGAGATCGCGGGTGCGATGTAGAGGCCGGTCGCGAGCCACGCGGTGGCGATCCAGAGCACTGCGAGCTGCAGGTGCCAGCTGCGCGTGACGGAGTACGGCAGGATCTCCGAGAGCGGGATGCCGTAGAACGACTGGCCCTCGACGGCGTAGTGCGCCGTGATGCCGCCGAGCACGACCTGCACGAGGATCAGCGCCGTGACGACCCAGAAGTACTTCGCGGTCGCCTTCATCGACGCCGTCGGCTTGAGCGCCTTGAGCGGGTCGCTGTCCGGCACGACCGGGGCCGGCTCCTTGCCCTGCACCGAGGCGTGGTACCAGGCGAGCGCACCGATGCCGGCGAGCATCATGAAGACGCTGACGAACGTCCACATGAACGTGGGCGCGGTGGGCGTGTTGCCGACGAGCGGCTCGGACGGCCAGTTGCTGGTGTAGGTCACATCGTCGTCGGGGCGGTTCGTCGTCGTCGACCACGAGGTCCAGAAGAAGAACGCGGTCAGCGCTTCGCGGCGCGCGGGGTCCGCGACCGTGTTGAGCTTCATCGCGTACTGCGCGCGCAGCGTGTTGAGCTCGAGGTCGCTGCCGAACAGCGCCTCGTAGTGCTCGGCGACTTGCGCCATGACCTGGGCACGGTCCTCGGACACGAGTAGCTCACGCGTGTTGGGGTCGTACGTGTTGGTGCGCATCTCCTGCTGGAGGCGCGCCTGGAGGCCGGCCTGCTGTTCGGCGGTGAGCGCGTCGAACGACTTGCCGTGCTCGCGCGCGGCCCAGAGCCCGAGCAGTCCCGTGGCCTCGCGGTGCAGCCAGTCGGCCGACCAGTCCGGCGCGACGTAGCCGCCGTGGCCCCAGATCGAGCCGAGCTGCTGCCCGCCGACCGTCTGCCAGACTTCGCGGCCGGTCTGGATGTCGGCTTCGGTGAACAGCGTCTGCCCGGTCGTGGTCTTGACGGCGGCCGGGACGGGTGGGGCCGTGAGATAGATCTCGCGGCCGAGGAACAGGAGGATCCCGAACGAGAGCGCCATGATCGCTCCCAGGATCTTCCAGAGGTGTCGTGTTTCGGTCATGTTGTCACTCCAGTGGCGGTCCCGCGCTCTACCGCGGGTCGGCGCGAATGGTGGTCGCCGGGCAAGTCGGTTGCCTTGACCGAGATCAATTGCACTCCGAAACGACTTAGGTATTCACCGCAGGCCCATGACCCACGCTCCGTGACGACCGCCGGCCGCGCCGATATGCTCGGCCGGGTGCCGGGACGGCACCACAGGAACCACGAGCCATGAACGGCGATTATTCCGACGCGCTGGTCGTCTTCGGCATCACCGGTGACCTGGCGTTCAAGAAGATCTTCCCGGCGCTCGAGAACCTCGAGCGTCGCGGGCGCCTGCCGCCGGTCGTGGTCGGCGTGGCGCGCGGCGGCCTCGCCACGGCCGACCTGGTCGAACGCATGCACGCGAGCCTGCGGCAACACGGCGACTCCACCGACGCGGAGGCGCTGCAGCGACTCGAGGCGAAGCTGCGCTACGTCGACGGCGATTATCGGGAGGACGCGACTTTCGCGGCGTTGCGCTCGGCACTCGGCACGTCGCGACGGCCGTGCCACTACCTCGCGATACCGCCGAGCCTGTTCGCGGCGGTGGCCGAGAAGCTGGGCGCCTCCGGCAGTGCGGACGGCGCGCGCGTCGTCGTCGAGAAGCCGCTCGGTCGCGACCTGCCGAGCGCGCAGACGATCAACCGCG
>DASUYI010000106.1:0-2704 GCA_036377475.1 Steroidobacteraceae bacterium
CGCCGACGGGTTCGAAGGCGAGCTTGCGCAGCATCACCTCTGGGGCGTGATGCTGCTGACGCTGATCGTGTTCGGCCCCGGACGATGGTCGGCGGACCGGTGGCTCGCCGCCCCTGACGGATTCGTCCGACGACACGACGATGCACGATCCGACGCATCCCGTCGGACCATCGACGGAGGATAGCCGCCCGTTTCGTTGCGAGCGGAGCGCCCGTCGTCCGTCCCTGCACCCAGCCGCGCCCACTGCCATGAACGACTTCAAGAGCTCGTACGCGGGCATGCTCGCCACGTTGTACGGGGAGATCGAGGCATTGCTGGCCGAATTCGGCGATCCGGCGACGTTGTCGCCGTCGGCGTGCGAGGCAATGTGGTCGAAGTTCCAGGCGCTGCGCGATCGCTTCGCCGTGCTCAGGCACGACGCGGACCGGCAACTCGCGCAGGGCGGTCCCGCCGCGGGCGAGGACCTCGCCGTGCACACCTTTCTATACGAGCTGGAGCGCCTGCTCGACGTCGACCACGAAGGGGACGACTGGGAAGCCTACGTCGGGGCGGCGATGATGCAGGTCGAGAACCGGATCTGTGACGAGGCGCGCCGGGTCGAACGCGGATTCTGAAAAAACGGCGCGCGAAGGAGCCGGGCTATGATGGCCGCCACGCCCGTCCCGTGCCCGGTGCCGCATGATCCGCTGGTTCCTGATCCTCTCGCTGCTGCAACTCGTCGCGTTCTGGAAGATCCTCGGCCGCATGGGGTATCCGCCGTGGCTCGCGATCATGGCGTCGATCCCGCTCGTCAACCTCGTGCTGCTGTACTACGTCGCACTCACGCCGTGGCCGCGGGAGGGTCGCTGGAACGACCGTGCGGGGACCGCCGGCGGCCAAGGCGACGCCAAATTCTGATAACGTTCCCGCCCGCGCCGCGGTGGCGCGCACCGATCGATGCCAGAGGACGACCATGGCCGGCAACGCCCCTGAACCGAAGATGGATGCGGACGACCTGTACCGCGAAGACGTTTATTCCGACCGCAAGGTGGGCACGATCCGCGTCATGACCCCGGTGAAGCGTGACGGCTCGCCGGACCTCGCGCGGCCGTCGGTGTTCGTTGGCCAGGCGCAGATCATGACGCCGGCCGGCGTGCTGCCGCTGTCGTTCGAGATCGAGGCGACCAGCCTGGCCGAGGCGTGTGCCGGATTTGCCGACGGTGCAAAGGTCGCGTTCGAGGAGACGATGAAGGAACTGCAGGAGATGCGGCGCCAGCAGGCTTCATCGATCGTGATCCCGGAAGCCGGCGCGGCGGCCGCGCTCGGGCAGGCTGGAACGCCGCGCGGCAAGATCCAGTTTCCCTGACACGCTCGGCCGCGTTGCGCCCGTCCGGGCCATCGGGTCGCCGGTGAGCGGCGATCAGGATCAGTACGGTCGCTGGCCTTCCCAGTTGCCCGCCGGAAAGTAGTTGCAGACCAGCGACGTGCGATAGCGCAAGCGGGGGCACGTGCTGACGGCGCACCCGACCTCGCGCGTCGTGCGCCACACCACCTGTGTGTAATGGCCGCACATGGCGCCGCTGCGGCAGGCATCGCGCGCGAGGTCGTAATCCGCGGCCTCCGCGGCCCAGCCTTCGACGGCCGCGACCGGATCCGCGGCGGGCGCGGTCGTCGCGTGCAGGTTCTCACCGAGCGGACCGGCAAAGAGTTCGCTCTCGCCCGAGCTGTGATCGATCATGCCGCGCGGCGCCGCCCGGTCCACGCATGCGTTCGCCCAGCGCTGTGCGACTTCCGCGAGCCGCGAATTCCACACGAGCGGCGGCACACCGACCCTTGCCCGCACTCGATTGTGGGCCGCCGTGATGCCGGCCAGCGCCGCGGGCTCGCCGGGGTTGACGCGCACGGACGGCGCCGAATCGGGAGCAGCACGCGGCGCCGCACGTGCGGGCGTCGAGGATGTCCCCGTCGAGACCCACGGTGCGTCGACGCATCCGCCGGCGAGCACGGCCAGGACCAGCACGGCAAGGTTGCGTCGACGGACGTTGAGCATTGGCGCAGTGAGCCCGAACGTCGTCGAGGGCCGCAAGTCTGCCGCGTGAGGTCGCGGGGTCGGTGCGGGGCGTATCGCAACGTCCGTCGAACGCGACCGGCACGCCCACACGACGACGATGCCGCTCGAATGCGGCGCGGATCTGCGACACAGGTCACGCGACGTACGGATGAATCCGCATCCACCCACGCAGTGCGCGCGCGGCGGCACGTCACGCGCGGTGCAATTCTGGGACACAGTTCTGCTGCGATGCAGCAAGCGAGGCCTAACATCGTCGCCATCGATGGAGGCGCGCAGCGACGGTCAAGCGTCGACGAGCACCCCGCATCGCCGGAGGTGACGAACATGGAAATGACCTGGATCGAAACGTTGCGACTGCTCGGCCTCGACCTGTTGGCGCTGTTGCTGCTCGCGCTCGTCGCGGGCGACTGCGTCGAGTACGTGGTCGGACGCATGACGCCGCGCCGGGAACGACCGCTCGCCGACTGAGCCTCGCATCTCGCCGAGCAGGCATGCGGATCGAGCGCGCAGCCTGCCGCGGGATCTCTCCTCCGCGCGCGCCGAAATCTGCGGGAAGCCCGCAGGAACTCCGCGGGGCAGCGAACCGGCGCCTTGCTAGCGTGTTCACCGGCAGCCACACGGCAAGCGCGCGCAGGAGGGGACATGGAACGAACG
>DASUYI010000107.1:0-4340 GCA_036377475.1 Steroidobacteraceae bacterium
TTGCCTGACCCGGCCATACGACGTAGCGCTCGATCTCGCGCGTGACCTCGGCGTCGGTCATGCCCGTCTTCGCGACCATGTAGTCGATCGATTGTTCGCGCGACCACCGCTTCGCGTGCATCCCGGTGTCGACCACGAGGCGCACGGCGCGGTACATCTCCGCCTGCAGCCGGCCGAGGTCGCCGAACGGATCGTTCTCGTACAGTCCCATGTCGACCTTGGCGACGCGTTCCACGTAGAGTGCCCAGCCTTCCGAATACGCGCTGAACGGCAGCACCTTGCGCAGCAGCGGCACGTCTTCGATCAACTGCTGCGCCGAGAGCTGGAAGTGATGCCCCGGCGAGCCCTCGTGGATCATCAGCGTGGGCAGCGTCCAGCGCGGGTTGTCCGCGGTGTCCTTCTGGTTGATATAGAAGCGCCCGGGTCGCGAGCCGTCGAGCGCGGGCGGATGGTAGTAGCCGCCCGGCGCCGAATCCTGCGAGTACTCCGGCACGCGCACGATTTCGAGCGGCTGCGGCGGGATCGTCTTGAAGTACTTCGGCGCCACGGCCATCACGCGCTGGTCGACTTGCTTCAGGAACGCGAGCATCTGCGCACGCCCGGCATCGTCGTTCGGGAATTTCTGGCTGGGGTCGGCAGAGACGGCGCGGATGCGTTCCGCGAACGTCGCACCCGGCACGCCCTGCGCGTCGAGGATCGCGGTCATCTCGGCCTCGATGCGCGCCACCTCGGCAAGCCCGAGGGCGTGCACCTCCTCGGCACTCATCGTGGTCGTCGTGTTCGACTTGAGCTGCGTGGCGTAGTACTCGGCCCCGCCGGGGATCCGCCAGATGCCTGCATCGTGCGTCGCGGTCGCACGCATCGATTCGAACAGCGCGATCATGGCCTCGTACCCGGGAATCACCTCGCGCGCGACGATGGCTTCCGCGCGCTGCACATAGTCGCGGCGCAGCGCCTCGTCGAGTCCCTCGGTTTTCGCGAGCCTGGCGGGCAGCGTGGTGACGAGTGCGTTCTTCGCCGCTCCGCCGTCGATGAACGCGCGCATGCCCGTGAGCGCCTGGTCGATCACGAAATCGGGCGGCACGATGCCTTGCGCACGGTCTTCCTCGACACGCACCTTGGTCTCGCGCAGCACTCGGCCAAACTCCTCGAGGCGGTCGAGGTAGCGCTCGACGCTGCGCGCGTGCTTGATGACGTGCGTGTCGGTCAGGAACTGCGGCAGGTCCACGGTCGGCCCCGAAATCTGGTTGACCCGGTATCCCTCGTGCTCAAACTCGGCCTGGCGGATCAGGTCGTCGAGGAACCATGCCGTGACCTTCCAGGTCGTGAGTTCCTTGCCGTCGAGGCCGTCGGGGCCGTAGCGGTCGAGGCCCGCGCGCGCCTGGCGCAGCCGCTCGAGCATCCTCTGCTCATGCTCACGCGTGAAATCGTCGAGCTTGCCGCTGTGAAAATCGAACGGCGTGTTGTCGATGAAGCCGAGCTGCGACAGAATCTGCGGCGATTCGAGCGTGAGCTGCAGCGTGATCTTGTTGACGTAGTTGTTCAGGCCGACCGGCGTGAACCAGAACCACATCGACGCCGCGACCAGTCCCATCGCGAGCAGGCCGAACACCCAAGCGAAAACCTTCCCCACCTTGCGCATCGTTCCTGCCCCTGCCCCCGCCCGGAAAAGGCCGCAACTATACAGAAGCGCGTCCGCAGGTCCCGGCACGCCCTGTCGCGCGGCGGCCACGATTTGTCGCAGCGAGGGGCGCTAGCGTGACCTCCCGACCCGCCCGACCGGCGGCCTCGCGAGGGTCGGCCGTCGCCAGCGATCCAGCGGTGATCGAGTTGCTGCGCCGGCAGGTGCTGTTTGCCGACATGGACGACACGCACATCGAGCAGGTGCTGTGGGGCAGTCGTGTCGAGACGCTCGCGGCCGGCGAGCGGCTCTACGAGCGTGGACACCCCGCGCGCCACTTCTTCATCGTCGTCGAAGGCCGCTTGAACCTGTCGCTGTGTTCCAGGACGGGCGAGGTCAAGGTTCTCGAGATCCTGCGCCGCGGCCAGGTCTGCGGCGAGTTGCCCATGTTCACCGCGGGCGGCCGCTATCCGGTCACGGCCATCGCGGCGACGACGGTCCGGGTGGCGCGCGTCGCGAACCGCGATTACCTGGGAGTGCTGCGCGAGTGCCCGGACACCTGCCTGCGCATGATCGAGCACCTCGCGCAACGCCTGGGCCGGCACATCCACCAGATCGAGTTCATGACGCTCGAGAACGCCACGCACCGGCTCGCGCGCGTGCTCGAGAGCCGGCTTGACGACGCGGCGGTCGACATCGAGCTCGCCGAGTCGAGGCAGGAGCTCGCATCGTTCCTGTCGATGAAGCCTGAGACGCTGTCGCGGGCGTTGCGCGCCCTGACCGACGGCGGCGTGATTGCGGTCCGCGGTCGCACGGTCCGCGTGCTGGACCGTGCGAGCCTGCAACGCCACGCCGACGCCGCAGAGTAAAGCCGCCGCGTGACGCGACCGGCGTCAGAACCCCGATCCGGTGAGTGCACGCGTCCGCACGACCCCACCCTCCGCCCGGACTCTTAGCTCCGCGGCCATCGAGCCTGCCTCCGCCGGACTGAACGTCACGCGGATGCCGCAGACGTCATCTGGCGCCACGAGCGCGCCGCACCGGAGCGCGACCGCGAACGCTGACCGGCCCGTGCCCTGAACTTCCACGCTGTCGAGTGCGAGGTAGGTCGATGATCGGTTGCGGAGCCAGAAGCTCTCCGTCGTCGTCGAGCCTACGGCATGCGCACCGAACTCGAGCGCGGCCGGCTTGAGGGTGAAGTTGACGGCGCCGTCATCGCGTGGACCGAGGTCCTTGACGTAGACGTCCGACGAGCTGTTGCCGTCGTTCGGCGCGAGGTTGGTCGCGGCCGACTGGAAGGCCACGTAGCGCCCATCCGCACTGACCGAGGGCGTCCAGTTTGCGCCGTCGGCCTGCACGCCATTCACGCCCGAACTCACGCGGGTGGTCGTGTGCGTCTCGCGGTCGTGGACGAACACGTCGTAGGTGCCGTTGGTGTCACCCGCCACGAGGTTCGACGCGAACGACTCGAAGACGACGTAGCGCCCATTCGCGCTGAGAGCGGGTTCGTAGCTGCCGCCGTTGCCCTGCTTGCCGCTCGACGACACGCTGACGCGCTCGACCGAGCCCGTTTCCAGGTCCTTGACGAACACGTCGATGCGACCATTGGTGTCGCCGGGCGCGAGGTTGTTGGCGGCGGAGACGAACGCGACGTATCGGCCGTTGCCGCTGAGCGCAGGTTGCACGCTGTAGCCGTTGGCCGCCGTACCGTCCGCGGTCTCGCTGATTCGCCGGGTCTGGCGCGTCTGCCGGTCGCGGACGAACACGTCTTGCATGTCCCCATGGTCGTCCGGCACGAGGTTGGTGGCGGTCGAGTAGAACGCCACGAACCGGCCATCGGCGCTGACGCAGGGTTGCCAGCTGTCACCGTCGGCCTGGCGACCGTCCGAGGTCACGCTCACGCGCTGGGTGTACCCGGCCTGCCGGTCGCGCAGGAATACGTCCGACCGCCCGTTCGTGTCGTTGCGCGCGAGGTTGCTCGCGAAGGACGTGAAGGCGACGTAGCGGCCGTCCGCGCTGATCGCGGATTCGAGACTCTCGTCGTTCGCCTGCGCGCCGCTCGAGCCCACGCTCGCGACCTCGCGCACGCCCGTTTCCCGGTTCCAGACGAAGATGTCGCCGGAACCATTGCGATCGCCAGTCACGAGGTCCGACGCCGGTGAGAAGAACGCGACATGCCGGCCGTCCGCGCTGATGCTCGCGTCCAGCGCGTACGCATTGGCCGTGCCGCCATCCGACGCGGCACTGACGAGGCGCGTCTCGCCACGCTCGAGGTCACGCAGGAACACGTCGGCGACGCCGTTGCGGTCGTTGCGCACGAGACTCGGCCGGTACGAATGAAACACGACGTATCGGCCGTCGGCGCTCAACGCGCCGCCGCCGTGCCGCAGGTTGCTGTCCCCGGCGGCCTGCAGCCCCGAGGCGGTGACGCTCACGAGCGACGTCTCGCCCGGGGCCGCTTGCGCGCCTTGAGCCCAGGCGAGGCCCAGCGTCGACGCGGCCACGACGGCGAGTCGATTCGACTGCATGCTCGATTCCCCCCTTTTTAGTCATGTGAGAAAAATTTGGCTGTGCGGACAGTCTCGCGTGCCGTGGCGCGCAGTCAGTCAGTGCGGCCGAAATCGAACGCATCGCGCCTTGGAAGCAGCGCGAGCACCGACAGAGGAATCGGTGAGTGCCGACCGCGCCGCAAGCGATTCTTGGCGCGCACGGGTCGACA
>DASUYI010000108.1:0-7641 GCA_036377475.1 Steroidobacteraceae bacterium
GAGGACCCCTCGAACGTCGACCTGCGTTTCGACCGCAACTACCTGCGGCACGCCGTGCTGCCGGCCTTGATTGGCCGATGGCCCGCGGCTGCACGGACCGTCGGCCGCGTTGCCGACTACGCACGTGACGCCGTCGCGCTCGAGACCGAGCTTGCCGCGGAGGACCTGGCGCGCGTGCGCCGTGGACGCGCCGTGCAACTCGAGGCGTTGCAGGAATTGGCGCCCGCACGACAACGCGCCGCCCTCCGGGCGTGGCTCGCCACGCTCGGGCTGCCGACGCCGGCGGCTCGCACGCTCGCAGCCCTGCAACGGGACGTGGCCCTGGCCGCCGCGGATCGCGTTCCTCGCACGCGTTGGCCGGGTGCGGTCGTGCACCGGTATCGGGCCTGCCTGCATGCCGAGCGTGACGTCGAGACGACGCTCGCACCGGGCGACTGGGTCGAGCCCACTCGTCATCCGCGTTACGGCAGCGGCGTCGACATGGCGCTCGAACTGCTGCCCGACGTCGGCGTCGGACTGAGCCGTGCGCGTCTGCCGACCCGTCTGCGTGTCGCGCGACGCCGGGATGGCGAGGAGTTCCGCCCGGCAGGCGGGACGCACCGGCGCCCCTTGCGCAAGTGGCTGCAGGAACACGATGTCCTGCCGTGGCGGCGCGAGAGCCTGCCGCTGCTGCGGGATGACGCGGACGGCATCGTGGCGGTCGCGGACCTCGCGTCCGCCCACGAATATGTCGCCGAGCCCGGCGAGCCCTCGTTGCGGATCGTGTGGCACGGGCGCGGCATCGTCACCGAATCGGATGCATTCGGTTTCAAGTGGCCAGAGCGCCCCCCGATCGGCTAGACTGCCCTCCCGTCGTGCTTCTCCTGCGACGGTGGCTCCCATGACCAAATTCATCTGCGTGACCGGCGGTGTCGTCTCGTCGCTGGGCAAGGGCATTGCTGCCGCCTCGCTCGGGGCGATCCTCGAGGCCCGTGGCCTCAGGGTCGCGATGGTCAAGCTCGACCCGTACATCAACGTGGATCCGGGCACGATGAGTCCGTTCCAGCACGGCGAGGTGTTCGTCACGGACGACGGCACCGAGACGGACCTCGACCTCGGACACTACGAGCGCTTCGTCCGCACGACCACCGGGCGCAGCAGCAACTTCACGACCGGCCGCATCTACGAGAACGTGATCGCCAAGGAGCGGCGCGGCGACTACCTCGGCGCAACGGTCCAGGTCATCCCGCACATCACCGACGAGATCAAGCACTCGATCCGCATGGGCGCCGGCAATGCCGACGTCTGCATGGTCGAGATCGGCGGCACGGTCGGCGACATCGAGTCGCTGCCGTTCCTCGAGGCGATCCGCCAGCTCGGCGTCGAACTCGGGCGCAACAACGTGCTGTACATGCACCTGACGCTGATCCCGTACATCGCGACCTCGGGCGAGATCAAGACCAAGCCGACGCAACACTCGGTCAAGGAACTGCGCTCGATCGGCATCCAGCCCGACCTGCTGCTCTGCCGTTGCAAGGATCCACTGCCGCCCGAGCAGCGCCGCAAGATCGCGCTGTTCACGAACGTCGAGGAACGCGCGGTGTTCTCGGCGATCGACGCCGACGACATCTACAAGATCCCGTCGCTGCTGCACGACCAGAAGCTCGACGACATCGTCTGCGAGAAATTCGGCATCGAGGCGCCGGCCGCCGACCTCAAGGAGTGGAGCCAGGTCGTCTCCGCGAAAGCGGCGCCTGACCTGACGATCAATCTCGCGATGGTCGGCAAGTACGTGAACCTCAAGGATGCGTACATCTCGCTGAACGAGGCGCTGATGCATGCGGGCCTGCGCACGCGCACCCGCGTCAACATCGACTTCATCGAGGCGACCGACATCGAGAAGCACGGCCTGGGCGCACTCGCCGGAATGGACGCGATCCTCGTGCCCGGCGGCTTCGGCGAGCGCGGCATCGAGGGAAAGATCGAAGCCGTGCGCTATGCGCGCGAGAATGGCATTCCGTACCTAGGGATCTGCCTCGGCATGCAGCTCGCGATCATCGAGTTCGCTCGCAACGTCGCCGGGCTCGCCGGCGCGCACAGCACCGAATTCGATCGCAGCTCGCCGCACCCCGTGATCGCGCTGATCACGGAGTGGCAGGACCAGAAGGGCACGTTCGAGGCCCGCGACGAGCAATCCAACCTCGGAGGGACGATGCGCCTCGGTGCGCAGGAAGTGCGCGTCTCGCACGGATCCCTGGCCCACGCGGTCTACGGCACCGACGTGATCCGCGAGCGGCACCGACACCGCTTCGAGTTCAACAACACATACCTGCAGCGGCTCATGAACGCGGGCCTGCGGTTTTCGGGCTTCTCCCGCGACGGCCTGGTCGAGATCGTCGAACTGCCGCATCACCCGTTCTTCGTCGCGAGCCAGTACCACCCGGAGTTCCGCTCGACGCCGCGTGACGGTCATGCGCTGTTCACGGGATTCATCCGCGCCGCGCGCGAGCACCGCCTGGGCCAGATGCCGGCGGCGGCGGGGCAATGATGAAACTCTGCGGCTTCGAGGTCGGCGCGGACCGGCCATTCTTCCTGATCGCCGGCCCGTGCGTGGTCGAGGGCGAGGGCATCGTCCTCGACATCGCCGGGCGCATGAAGGAGATCACGGGCGCGCTCGGCATCCCCTACGTCTTCAAGGCCAGCTACGACAAGGCGAACCGTTCGTCGAAGGCGAGTTTCCGCGGTCCCGGCATCGAGCAGGGGTTGCGCATCCTCTCGGAAGTGAAACGTCAGCTCGGGCTGCCCGTGCTGACCGACGTGCACGAAGACACGCCGATGAGCGAAGTGGCCGCCGTGGTCGACGTGCTGCAGACGCCGGCGTTCCTGTGCCGGCAGACCAACTTCATCCTGAGCGCGTCGAGCCAGGGCAAGCCGGTCAACATCAAGAAAGGCCAGTTCCTCTCGCCCTGGGAAATGAAGAACGTCGTCGAGAAGGCCCGCTCGACCGGCAACGAGCAGATCCTCGCCTGCGAGCGCGGCTTCTCGTTCGGTTACAACAACCTCGTCTCCGACATGCGTTCGCTCGCCGTGATGCGCGCCTATGCGCCGGTCGTGTTCGACGCGACGCACTCGGTGCAGTTGCCGGGCGGGCAGGGCACGGCGTCCGGTGGGCAGCGCGAGTTCGTGCCGGTGCTCTCGCGTGCGGCCGTCGCGGTCGGCGTCTCGGGCCTCTTCATGGAAACGCACCCGGACCCGGCCCACGCCCTCTCTGACGGCCCGAACGCGTGGCCGCTCGATCGCATGCGTTCGCTGCTCGAGGTGCTCAAGGAACTGGACGCCGCGGTCAAGCAGCGACCGTTCGAGGAATCGACGCTATGACGACCAGGATCACCGACATCAAGGCGCGCGAGATCATGGACTCGCGCGGCAATCCCACGGTCGAGGCCGACGTCTACGTCGACGGCGGCGTACGCGGTCGTGCGGCGGTGCCGTCCGGGGCTTCGACCGGCACGCGCGAGGCGGTGGAGCTGCGCGACGGCGACAAGAAACGCTATTTCGGCAAGGGCGTGCTGCAGGCCGTCATCAACGCGAACGGCGAGCTGCGCAATGCGTTGATCGGCCACGACGTCATGGACCAGGCCGGCATCGACCGCACGATGATCGCGCTCGACGCGACCGAGACCAAGTCGCGGCTCGGCGCCAACGCGCTGCTCGCGATCTCGCTGGCCGCGGCGCACGCGGCCGCGAACGCGAGCCGCCAGAGCCTGTTCCGCCGACTCGGCGGCAACGGTGCGAAGGTGATGCCGTTGCCGATGATGAACATCGTCAACGGCGGCGCCCACGCCGACAACAGCATCGACATCCAGGAGTTCATGGTGCTGCCGGTGGGCGCCCCGAACTTCGCGGAGGCGCTGCGCTACGGTGCGGAGATCTTCCACACCCTCAAGAAGGTGCTGCACGAGCAGGGCCTCGCGACTGCGGTCGGCGACGAGGGCGGCTTCGCGCCGAACCTGCCGTCGAACGAGGCGGCGCTCGAGACGATCCTGCAGGCCGTGGAACGGGCGGGCTTCAAGCCGGGCCGCGACGTCTACCTCGGCCTGGACGTGGCGAGCTCGGAGTTCTTCCGGGACGGTGCGTATCACCTCGAGTCCGAAGGACGTACGTTCAGCCCGTCGCAGTTCGTCGACTACCTGGAGGGCCTCGTCAACCGGTACCCGATCGCCACGATCGAGGACGGGATGGCGGAGGGGGACTGGGACGGCTGGGCGACGTTGACGGAACGTCTCGGCAAGCGCATCCAGCTCGTCGGCGACGACCTGTTCGTCACCAACACGAAGATCCTGCGCGAGGGGATCGACAAGGGCATCGCGAACTCGATCCTGATCAAGCCGAACCAGATCGGCACGCTGACCGAGACGCTCGAGGCGATCGAGATGGCGACGGCCGCGGGTTACAGCGCCGTCGTGTCGCATCGTTCGGGCGAGACCGAGGACAGCACGATCGCGGACATCGCGGTCGCCACGCGCGCGAGCCAGATCAAGACGGGGTCGCTGTGCCGTTCCGACCGCATCGCGAAGTACAACCAGCTGCTGCGCATCGAGGCCGAGCTCGGCAAGGACGCCTCCTATGCCGGCCGCGAGGCCTTCCCGGTGCCGCTCGCCATGAGCTGCGCCTGACGTGTCCGCTATTCTGCTAACCTGCTGAACTCATGATGCTCCGCATCGTCGCCGGCCTGTTGTTTGCAGCACTGCTGGTGCTGCAGTACCGCATCTGGGCATCACCGAGCGGCATGCGGGAAGTCTGGCGACTCGAGCGCACGATCGAGGCGCAGGTCGACGAGAACGAGCGACTGGCCGAGCGCAACCGCACGCTGGCCGCCGAGGTGCGCGACCTCAAGGACGGCAGGAAAGCCATCGAGGAACGCGCCCGCACCGACCTCGGCATGGTCCGCGCCAACGAAACCTTCTTCCAGGTCGTGCCACCGTCGAGCCCCGGCGTGCCGGAGCCGACGCAGGCCGCACCCATCGGCCAGAGGACGGCCCAGGCCGACTTGCCGTGACGCGGCGCTGGGCCGTCGTCCCGGCGGCCGGGCAAGGCTCGCGTTTCGGCTCCAGCGTCCCCAAGCAATACGCGCCGCTGCTCGGGCGCCCGGTCCTCTCGTGGACGCTGCAGGCGCTGCTGGCCGAGGAGAGCCTCGCCGGCATCGTCGTGGCCCTCGCCGACGTCGACGGCCGCTGGGCCGGCCTCGATGAGGCCCGCGATCCCCGGATCGTCACCTGCGTGGGAGGCGACCGGCGGGAGCGTTCGGTCGCCAACGCACTTGCCGCCCTGGCCGGACGTGCGGCCGAAACCGACTGGGTGCTGGTCCACGACGCCGCGCGGCCGTGTCTGCGTCACGACGACCTGCAGGCGCTCTTCAGTGAGCTGCGGGACGACGACCCGGTCGGCGGCCTGCTCGCCGCGCCGGTCAGCGAGACGCTGAAGCGTGCCGACCGCAAGTCCCGCGTGTGCGAAACCGTTCCGCGCGAGGCACTCTGGCGCGCACTCACGCCGCAGATGTTCCGCTTCGGGCTCCTGCAACGCGCGCTCGCGCTCTGCGTCGAACGCGGTCGCAGCGTCACCGACGAGGCCTCGGCGATCGAGTGCCTCGGCCTGCGTCCGAAGCTCGTGCGGGGTCATGCCGACAACGTCAAGGTCACCAATCCCGAGGACGCCGCGCTCGCCGAGGCGATCCTGCGGTCCCGCGGTTCGAAACACTGACGAGAACAAGAGGGGGAAAGGGTCATGAGAGTGGGTTCGGGTTACGACGTGCACGCCTTCGGCCCGGGCGACCACGTGGTGCTCGGCGGCGTGCGCATACCGCACGACCGCGGCGTGATCGCGCATTCGGACGGCGACGTCGCGCTGCACGCGCTCTGCGACGCCTTGTTGGGGGCGATGGCGCTCGGCGACATCGGCGAGCATTTCCCGGACAGCGATCCACGCTGGAAAGACGCCGACAGTCGTCGCTTCCTGCGGCACTGCACGTCGCTGATGCGCGAGCGGGGCTGGCGACTCGTGAATGCGGACCTCACGATCGTCGCCGAGGGGCCGCGCATCGGCCCGCACCGGGTACAGATGCGCCAGAACGTCGCCGACGACCTGGGCGTGCGCATCGATCGCGTGAACGTCAAGGCGACGACGACCGAGGGGCTCGGCGCCGTCGGGCGCGCCGAAGGCCTCGCCTGCCACGCGGTGGTGCTGATCGCTTACGGCGACAACGGCAAGTCGCACAACCGGTGATCGAGCCGCAATGACAGGGCCTTTCGTGCCATCGGCGCCGCGCGCGCAACGCCACGCGCCGGTGACGGGTCGCATTCGTGTCGCGCCCGAGGATTTTTTCGTCGAGGAAGTGCTCGGCTTCGCGCCGGACGGGTCCGGAGCCCACGGACTGCTCGTCGTCGAGAAACGCGACGCGAACACGGGCTGGGTCGCGGCGCAGCTCGCGCAGCATGCGGGCGTGCAGGCGCGCGACGTGTGTTTCAGCGGGCACAAGGACCGGCACGCACTCACCAGGCAGGCGTTCACGCTGCCGTTGCCCGGGGATTTCGCGGTCGAGCGCTGCCATGAATGGGGCGGCGAGGGGTACGTCGTGCTCGCGGCCGCGCGTCATGCGCGCAAGCTGCGCCCGGGATCCCATCGTGCGAATCGCTTCGTGCTGCGCGTTCGCGAGTTGCGGGGCGATCGTCCGTTGCTCGAGCAGTGCCTGCGCGACGTCGCCGGTCAAGGCGTGCCGAACTACTTCGGGCCACAGCGTTTCGGACGTGACGGCGCGAACCTGCGTCGGGCGTTCGAATGGTCACGGGGCCAGGCCGCGCCGCGCGATCGCCACCAGCGCGGCTTCGTGCTGTCGGCGGCACGCAGCGTCCTGTTCAACGAGGTGCTCGCTGCCCGCGTGCGTGCCGGCGACTGGAACAGGTTGGTCCCCGGCGAGGCCGTCATGCTCGACGGGCGACGCAGCTTCTTCCACGCGGCGTTGATCGACGCGAGTCTCGAGCAGCGCTGCCGGGACATGGACGTCCATCCGAGCGGTCCACTGCCCGGGCGCGGCGACTCGCCCGCGACAGACGCGGCACTCGCGATCGAGCGGGAGGTGCTCGCGGAGCACGACGCGCTCACCGCACTGCTCGCGCGGGAGCGGCTGGATCACGAGCGGCGCAGCCTGCGGCTGCCGGTGCGCGAATTCGACTGGAGTTTCGAGCGCGACGACGAACTCGTGCTGCGCTTCACGCTGCCGCGCGGCACGTTCGCGACCGCGGTGCTGCACGAGCTGCTCGCAGACGCGTGGGACGCCGGCGACGCCGCCGAGGAATAGGGGACACCCCGAATTTCGCGGAAAGTGGCGACACTCCGAATTTCGAGGCGTTTGCGCGGAAATTGCGACGGGACTCGGTGCCCGCCCACCCGCAGGCTTGGCCCCATGCCGCGAGGGCCTCGAGCGATCCGTCCGGGCGTCTGCTACCACGTGATCAACCGTGGCAACACTCGACGCCAACTGTTTCATCGCCCGGCCGATTACGCCGCATTCATCACCCTGATCGGCCAGGCTCGCGACCTGGTGCCGCTCGATCTGTTCGCCGTCTGCCTGATGCCGAACCACTTCCACGTCGTGCTGAGACCCTG
>DASUYI010000109.1:0-10312 GCA_036377475.1 Steroidobacteraceae bacterium
GCTCAGGGACATCTTCAATTACCGCCGCCTCGACTTCTATATCGCCCAGGACCTCGACCTCTCGACGGTCATACCGCCGCCCAACACGACTGCGACGGTCGCGATTCCGCTCGATGAAGACCAGATGAGCAACGAGCTGCAGCTCGTCTACTCGACCGAGCGGCTCGACCTGATCACGGGCCTGTACTGGTTCACCGAGGACCTCGAGGGTACGACCTACGTCGGCGAACAGCCCCGCAAGGACGTCTGGTTCTGGCGCGCCGGCGAGAGCTCGGCTGAATCGTGGGCCGGCTTCTTCAATGCGAACTTCCGGTTCAATGACGCACTCGCGGCACGCATCGGCGGGCGCTACAACAACGATGACCGTGAGATCGACAGCTGGCAGTGGGTGCTCGGCACGATCACCGTGCCGCCCAAGTCGCCGCTCAACCCAGCCTACGACGATCGGACCGACACCGAGTACACGGGCGAATACGGCCTCGACTGGCACCTCACCGACGACGCGATGCTGTACTTCACGTTCTCGCAGGGCTACCAGCAGGGCGCGGGCGTGATCATGCAGGTCACGAACCCGATCATCGACCCGACGACCGTCGAGAACTACGAGGTCGGCTTCAAGTACGCGACCCCCGATCGGCGGTTCGCGTTCGAGCTCGTCGGCTACGACATGAAGGCGAAGGACCTGCAGCGAACGCAGGCGGTGCCCCTGCCGAACGGCACGTTCGCGACGATCATCAACAACATCGACCAGATGACCATCAAGGGCGCGGAGCTGACCGTCGACTGGCTGGCCACCGATGCGATGCGGGTGTACCTCGGCGGCGCTTACACCGATGCCGAGTTCGACGACTACGTGACCGACGACCCGCTGCGTTTTGGCACGGAACTCGTGCAGCTCAAGGGCAACACGCCGCAGCTCACGCCGACCTGGAAGGGGAACCTCGGCGCCGACTACCGGTTCGCGATGGGTAACGGCGCGGACCTCACGGTCGGCGCCAACCTGTTCTACACCGACGACGTGTACTTCGACGAGTTCAACCGCGCGCCCATGGAGGAGGATTCATATGCACTGCTCAACGCCACGGCCGTGTACCAGCCGGCGGACGCGAACTGGAGCGTGACGCTCTGGGGCAAGAACCTGACGGACGAGCAGGAACTGGGCGACGCCTCGTTCTCGGCCAACGGACGCGTCACGAGCAAGAAGTGGATCGACCCGCTGACGTTCGGCGTCTCGATCCACGTGGATTTCTGACCTCGATCCCGCCGCTTCCTTCGCGCGTGGGGCTGCCGGTCGGCAGCCCCATTTTTTTGCTGCGCTCCTTCCGTTCAAAGCGTCAGGTTTAGCCCCAGCCGTCCGCCGTCGGCGTAGATCGTCTTGCCCGTGACGTACGACGAGTCGTCGCTCGCGAGGAACAATGCCACGCCGGCCGCCTCCTCCGGGCGCCCGAAGCGGCCGAGCGGCGTGCGGGGCAGGATCTTCGCGCGGAGCGCTGCATCGGCGTAGGCATCCTGGGCCATCTCCGTGGCAAAGGTGCCGGGGCCGACCGCATTGACGCGGACGTTGTGCGGCGCCAGTTCGATGGCCGCGAGATTCGTGAGCTGTGCGAGGCCGGCCTTGGACACGCAGTAGGAGGTGGCCCCCGGCGAACCGAGCACCGCCGCGACCGAAGTGACGTTGACGATCGACCCGCGGCGGCGGGCAATCATCTGGGGTGCCACGGCCTGGATCGCAAACAGCGCGGACTTGACGTTCACGGCCATGACCCGGTCGAACTCCTGCTCCTCGAGCTCCAGCAAGGGCCGGTTGCGGTAAATGCCGGCATTGTTGACGAGCACGTCGACCGTGCCCATGCGCTCGTTCGCGAGCTCGACCATCCGCTGGACGTCCGCCCGGTTCGCGACGTCCACGACCACGGCCGCCTGACCGAGCGTGGCCGCCGCTCGCTCGACCGCGTCCGCGTTGAGGTCGGCCAGCAGTACGCGGGCCCCTTCCTCGGCGAACCGGCGCGCGATCGCGAACCCGAGTCCCTGGGCTGCTCCGGTGACGATCGCGACCCTGTCCTGCAATGCGGGCATCTGAAATCCTCCTGCGTGTCGAACGCTCGCGCGTCCGGCCTTTCTCCCGACCGGCCGGTCGTCTATTCTAGCCGACAATCGAACCGGCGACAGCCGCGCTCCGTCGCGGTACGACCGGCGGAGGTGACGCGTGGAACTCGAATTCCGGGACAAGGTGGTGCTGGTCACGGGCGGCGGCGCGGGCATCGGCCGCGCTGCGTGTCTCGCGTTCGCGTCGGCCGGCGCGCGCATCGTCTGCGTCGACCGCAATCGCGCCGAGGGCGAGGCGGTCGTCGCGGCACTCGCCGAAGAGGGACGGGAGACCCTGTTCGTCGCGGCGGACGTCACCGACACCGCACAGGTTCGCGCCTACGTCGAACGGACGCTCGAACGCTTCGGCCGCATCGACGTGTTCGTGAACAATGCCGGGATCGAGGGCGCCGTCGTCCCGCTCGTGGACTATCCCGAGGACGTGTTCGACCGCGTCATGGCGGTCAACGTGCGCGGCGTGTTCCTCGGACTGAAACACGTGCTGCCGGTCATGCGGGCGCAGCGTTCCGGCGTGGTCATCAACACCGGCTCGACCGGCAGCCACGTGGGCGCGACCGGCGTCTCCGGTTACGTCGCGAGCAAGCATGCGGTGCTCGGACTGACGCGCTGCGCCGCGCTCGAGGTGGCATCCGACGGCGTGCGGGTCAATGCGATCTGTCCCGGCAGCACCCGGACCCGCATGCTCGAGTCGCTCGCCGACGGGCGCAGCCGCCAGACGGAGCTCGCGTTCGACCTCGCGACGCCCAACGGACGCATTGCGGAACCCGCTGAAATCGCGGCGACGATGCTGTACCTGGCGTCCGATGCCGCGCGTCACATGGTCGGCCAGTCGATCATCCTCGACGGCGGGCGCCTCGCGATGTAATCGCCTCAATCGGGCCCGACCCGCAGCACGAGCCGGCCCCGGTTCGTGCCCTCGAACAACTGCAGCAGCGCCGTGTGAAAGTGCTCGAGGCCCGCCACTTCGTGCACGTCCCAGCGGAGCCGGCCCTGGTCGACCCACTGCCGCAACTGCTGCAATTCGGCGCCGCAGTTGGCCAGGTGCTCGCGGTTCAGAAACCCCGTCATGGTCGCGGTGCGCGCGATGAGCTGCCAGAGGTTGCGGATGCCGTACGTCGCACCGTCCGTGTTGTACTCGCCGATCATGCCGCACAGTACGACCCGCGCTCGATGATTGAGCGCAGCGAGCGCCGCATCGAGGCAGGCTCCGCCGACATTGTCGAAGTACACGTCGACTCCGCCCGGGCACGCCTCGCGCACGGCGTGTGCCAGCGACGCGACGTCCAGGTTCCGGTAGTCGACCGCAGCGTCGAAGCCGTAGGTTTCGAGCAAGGCCCTGCACTTGGCGGGGCCTCCGGCGATGCCGACCGCGCGGCAACCGTGGATCCTCGCGATCTGGCCGACCAGTGAACCGACCGAGCCGGCCGCGGCGGACACCAGCACGGTGTCGCCGCGCTGCGGACGGCCGACCTTGAGCAGGCCGTTGCAGGCCGTGAGGCCGCTCGTGCCGAGCACGCTCAGGTGCGCGGACAACGGCAACGGGTCGTCCGGGTCGATGCGGCGCGTGTAGCCGTCGGCACGCATCAGGCAATGGGTTGCGACGGTGCCGCGGCCCGTGACGAATTCGCCCGCCGCGTGCCGGTTGCAGCGGCTGTCGAGCACGCGGCCCACGACCGTGCACGGAATCTCGCCGCCGAGCGCGATCGGCACGCCGTAACTCTCGGCGTCCATCCAGCGCCGCATCGCCGGGTCGATCGAACACAGCTCGACCTGGACGAGCATCTCCCCGTCGCCAGGTTGGGGCGCCGTACGCTCGGCCACCACGAAATCGGAGGCGAGCGGTGCCCCGCGCGGACGCGACTGCAGCAGCACGCTGCGGACCGTCGCCACGGCGTTCACCGCTGCCGTGCGGCGGCCTCGAGCCCGCGGAACATCATCGCGTAGGTCGCGAGCATCCCGCGGCGAAGCCGCTCCTCGCACCCAGGCTCGGTCGTGAGCAGGGCGCGATAGTCGATGCGACACCGGCCGTCGCCGAGGTCCACGACACGACCCTCCGCGAGGTAGCCGGTCAATCCGTCAGGACGCCGCCCGACGATCGACAGCACCAGCAGGCGTGCGTCGCGATCGATGAAATCGAGCCGTTCGCTGATCGGGTGGGACATGCCGCGATTCCGGATGTGCCGCACCATGCCGAGCCCGGACCCATCGAGTTCCACCGATTCGATCTGGAGCGGTGCGTCGCGCGGCCACCAGCGCTCGATGGCGCCGAAGTCCTCGAGCAGGGCCCAGACGGCCTCCGCCGGGGCATCCAGGGTCTGGCTCGCTCGAAGTTCGGGCATGTCGTCGCTCCACGACCGGGTTCAGACGAAGGGGATGGACAGCCCGCCGTCGACGGTGATCGTCGAGCCGGTCATGTACCGAGAGGCGTCGGAGGCGAGCAGCAGCAGTGCGCCATCGAGTTCCGCGGGGTCGCCGAGACGGCGCATGGGCATGCGCTTCAACATGGCTTGGCCCGGCTCGGAATCAAGATAGCCGGCGCTCATCTCCGTGGCGAAGTATCCCGGCAGCACGGCGTTGACGCGAATCCCGTAACGCGCCCAGTCGAGCGCCATCGCCCGCGTCAATTGCAGCAACGCTGCCTTGGACGCCGGGTAGTTGGCGGTCCATTTCTGGACCGCGACGCCGAGCACCGAAGCGACGTTGATGATCGAACCGCCCGATCCACGCTCGATCATGCCGCGCACGGCTGCACGCGTCACGAGCCACGCCCCCTTGACGTTCACGTCGAGCACCCGGTCCCAGGTCTCCTCGTCCATCTCGAGCAGCGAGCCGGGTCCTGCCGCCCCGGCGTTGTTGACGAGCACGTCGACCGCGCCGATCTCGTTCGCGAAGGCGGTGGCGATCCGTGCGGAGTCGGTGACGTCCAGGCTCACGCAACTCGCCTCGCGGCCGAGCGAGCGGATTTCAGCGGCCGTGGCCTCGAGCGGTTCCCGGCGCCGCGCGGCGAGCACCACGTCGGCTCCGGCACGTGCGAGCGTCAGTGCGAAGCGGTGGCCCAGGCCGGTGCCACCGCCCGTGACCACGGCCCGCTTGCCCGACAGGTCGAAGATCCGTGCTGTCGTCGTCATGCGCTCCCCGCCCGCCGCTGCAGGTTGTCAAATGCCCTGCGAGGCGCGTATCTTATCACTCCCGACCGTCTGGTCGAACGAATATTACGGAGCTCGGGCCGGTGGGCAACGTGCGCAGCAGGGCGATCGACGATGCGCTGTTCGACTGGCCTGCGCCAGACCCGGCGCTGAAGGGCTCGCGGTGCCGGCGTTGCGGCGCTCACGCGTTTCCCGCGATGGCCAGCTGCCGCAGCTGTGGCGGCACGGAGGTCGAGGCCGTGGAGCTGCCACGACGCGGCACGCTGTGGACCTGGACCGTCCAGCGCTACATGCCGAAACCGCCCTACCGCAGCCTGCACACCGAGGCGACGTTCGAGCCGTTCGGCGTCGGCTACGTCGAGCTGCCGGGCACGCTGCGGATCGAAACGCGCCTGCTCGAGCACGACCCGGCACGGCTGCGAATCGGCGCCCCCGTGGAGCTGGCTTTCTACACACAATACGTCGAGACGGACGGCACCGAGGTCGTCAACTACGCCTTCCGGATGGCGTGAGGAGGCACGGGTGCGGGCAGCGATCGTCGGCATCGGCATCCACCCTTTCGGTCGCACGCCGGGGGTCAGCGGCCTGCAGCAGGGTGCCGTGGCCGCGCGCCGCGCCCTCGCGGACGCCGGCGTCCGGTGGCAGGACGTGCAGTTCGCGTACGGCGGCAGCTACTCCGCAGGAAACGCCGATGCGCTCGGCAACGAACTCGGACTGACCGGCATCCCGTTCATCAACGTGCTCAACGGCTGCGCGACCGGCGGCAGCTCGCTGGTCGCGGCCTGCCAGGCAATCGCGTCGGGTGCGGCCGACCTCGGCCTGGTCGTCGGTTTCGACAAGCACGACCGCGGCGCTTTCAACGCTCACCCTGCGGAATACGGGCTCGGTGACTGGTACGGCGAGGCCGGGTTCATGGTCACCACGCAGTTCTTCGCCATGAAACTCCGGCGTTACATGCACGACCACGGGATCCACGCGGACAGCCTCGTGCGCATCGCGGAAAAGGCGTACGCCAACGGAGCGCTCAACCCGAATGCCTGGCGGCGCACGCCGATCGGCTTCGAGGAGATTCAGCACTCGACGATGGTCAACGATCCCCTGACCAAGTACATGTTCTGCTCCCCGGCGGAGGGTGGCGTCGCGCTCGTCGTATGCCGCGAGGACCATGCGAAACGTTACGCGCGGACGCCGGTCTATGTCGGCGCGGCCGCGATGCGCACGCGTTGCGCCGGTGCGTTCGAGGTCTACGGCACCTCGGTGTCGCTCGACGACGCGCCGAACGCCACGGCCCTGGCATCGCGGGCGGCCTATGAAATGGCTGGCCTTGGACCTGCGGACGTGCACGTCGCGTCCATCCAGGACACCGAGTCCGGCGCCGAGCTGATGCACATGGCGGAAAACGGCTTCTGCGAACACGGCGCGCAGGACGACATGCTCGCGCGCGGCGCGACCCGCATCGACGGGCGCCTGCCGATCAACACCGACGGCGGGTGCCTGGCCAACGGCGAGCCGATCGGCGCCTCCGGCCTGCGCCAGGTTCACGAGATCGTGCTGCAACTGCGCGGAGCAGCCGGCGCCCGCCAGGTTCCGCGACCGATCATGACGGGCTACACGCACGTGTACGGCGCCCCCGGCGTCAGTGCCGTCACGATCCTGCAGAAATGAGCGTGCGGCCCGCGCTCCCGCAGTCTGCCTGACGAACCGACATGGCTTTCGACCTCGACGAACGACTCCTGCTCGAACGCACCCTCGGCGACTTCCTGGGCGACGCTTGCTCGCTCGAGCGTCGACGTGCCGCGCTCGCCGCCGACGAGCCCTACGACGAGGGTAACTGGCGGACGCTGGCGGAGATGGGAGCGCTGGCATTGCCGATCGCCGAGTCGGACGGCGGCCTGGGAGGCTCCGTGGCAGACCTGGTGACGGTTGCGCGCCTGCTGGGCTCGGCCCTCTCGACCGAACCCTACCTGCCCTGTGCCGTGCTGCCTGCGCGACTGCTCGCGAGCTTCGCCAGCGACAGCCGGCGTTCGGACTGGCTGCAACGTCTTGCCTCCGGCGAGGCGCTCTTCGGCGTTGCCCACCTCGAGCGCGGCTCGGCCGGAATCGATGCGCCACCCGGCACCCGCGTTCATGCCAGGCACGCGGGCCTGCGCCTCAGCGGTCGCAAGTTGCACGTGCCGCTGGCGCGCGCGCTCGCAGGCTACATCGTTTCCGCGCTCGCCGATGACGGCAGCACGGTCCTGTGCCTCGTTCCCGCCGAGGCACCCGGCATCCACATACGCTCCTATCGACTCGTCGATGCGCAACTGGCCGGCGAAGTCGTCTTCGAGGACGTCGCGATCCGGACGGAAGACGTGCTGTGGACCGACGCGGATCGCGCCGCCAGGCAGGCACTCGACCTTGCGGCGGCCCTTGCGGTTGCGGATTCGGTCGGCTGCATGCAGCAGCTGATCGAGCGAACGACGCAGTACCTCAACGACCGCCAGCAGTTCGGCCAGCCGATCGGCCGCTTCCAGGCGCTCAAGCACCGGCTGGTGGATGCCTACGCTGCGCTCGAGCAGGCGTCGGCGTTGCTCGGGACCGTCGGCGTCGAGCGTGCGCCCGGCTGGTCCGCGCGGGTCGCGGCTGCGAAGGCGTTCGTGGATCGCCAGGGCGTGCGCGTCGGCCACGAGGCCATGCAGATGCACGGCGCGATGGGCCTGACCGATGAACTCGCGATCAGTCACTATCACAAGCGCATCCTCTGCAACGCAAGTCTCTATGGCGGCCCGGACGCGCAGCTCGACCGGCTGTGGCGCGACTGGCCGGTCGGCGATTCGCAGACGGGCAGTGCCGCGCTGCCGTTCGCCGAGTCGCTGGGCAGCGAGGAACTCGCGTTCCAGCAGGAGGTTCAGGCGTTCCTGGCGAGCGAGCTCGACACCGGGCTCCGCCTCGCGACGCGCCGCCTCACCTGCACGTTCCTCGAGCGCGAGGTCACGGACGCCTGGCAGGCGCGGTTGCACCGCCGCGGCTGGCTCGCCCCGCTGTGGCCCCGCGAGCACGGCGGCACGGGCTGGACCGCCGTCGAGCGGTTCCTGTTCGAGTACGAGTGCGCACTCGCGGGCGCGCCCGAGCGCATCCCGATGGGCCTGCGCTACGTCGGCCCGATCGTCGCGCAGTTCGGCTCGACGTGGCAGCGGCAATACTTCCTGCCACGGATCCTCAGCGGCGAGCACTACTGGGCCCAGGGCTTCTCGGAGCCCGGGGCGGGGTCGGACCTGGCCGCGGTCCGGACGACGGCCGTGCTCGACCGGGAGCACTATCTCGTCAACGGCACGAAGATCTGGACGACCAACGCGCACTACGCGGACTGGATCTTCTGCCTGGTGCGCACGAGCGCAACCGGCAGGCCGCAGGAAGGCATCAGCTTCCTGCTCATCGACCTGCGGAGCCCCGGCATACGCATCGAGCCGATCACGCTGCTGGCCGGCGACCACGAGGTCAACCAGGTGTTCTTCGACGACGTGCGCGTACCGCGCGCCAACCTCGTCGGCGAGGCGGGACGCGGCTGGGAATATGCCAAGTTCCTGCTCGAACTCGAACGCGGCGGCACGCTGCACTGTGGTCGCGTGCGTGCCGAGTTCAACGCCATCAAGGAGCACGTCGCGGACGTTCACCGGCACCTGTACGAGGATCGCGCCTGGCAGCGACGCTGCGCGGAGCTCGAGGTGCGCCTGATGGCGCTGGAAGCCTTCGAGTTCCACACCGCGCGCACGATGACCGCTGCGACCGGCCCCGGCGTCGGCGGCTCGGTCATCAAGCTGGTGGCGTCCGAACTGCACCAGGACGTCACGCAGTTCGGCGTCGAGGTCGCCGGGATCGCCGCCCTCGAACTCGAACCGTCGCGACCGCTCGCCGCGCCGGAGCAGCTCGGGTATCCCGGTCCGGACCTCGACCTGGTCGCGATGCCACGCTACCTCAACACGCGCGCGACGACGATCTATGCCGGATCGAGCGAGATCCAGCGCGAGATCATCGCGAAGCACGTGCTCGGCTTCAGGTCCTGAGGGACCCCTGAGGTTCCTGATGCACGACGACACGGGGAATGCTATGGACGAAGGCACACCGGCAGCCGACACGCATCGCAAGTACCTGGGCGACGTGGGCGCCGTGCATCGTGGCATGGAACTCGACCTGCCACGCCTCGCCGCGTATCTCGAGGCGGCGATCAAGGGCTTCCGCGGTCCGCTCGCCGTGCAGCAGTTCGACGGCGGCCAGTCGAACCCGACCTACCTGCTGCAGACGCCGGAGGCAAAGTTCGTGCTGCGCCGCCGTCCGCCCGGCGTGCTGCTCGAGTCGGCGCACCAGGTGCACCGGGAGTACCGGGTGATGTCGGCGCTCCACGGCACAGGCTTTCCCGTGCCGGAGCCCGTGACGATGTGCTTCGACGAGGAGGTGATCGGCTCGCAGTTCTACGTCATGCGGTTCGTGGCCGGCCGGATCTTCTGCGATTGCCGCATGCCCGACCTGTCGCCCGACGAACGCGCGACCGTCTTCGACTCAGTGAACGAGACGCTGGCCCGGTTGCACACGCTCGACCCGCAGCGTCTCGGACTCGGCGACTTCGGCAGGCCAGGCAACTACTTCGCGCGCCAGGTCGCGCGCTGGAGCCGGCAATACGCAGGCTCACGCGCCGACGACATCGTCGAGATGGACAAGCTCGTCGCCTGGCTGCCCGCGGCCGTGCCGCCCGACGACGGCAGGGTCGGCGTGATCCACGGCGACTTCTCGTTTCACAACGTCATGATCGATCCGGCGACCGGCCGGGTCGCCGCGGTGATCGACTGGGAACTGTCGACGCTGGGCCACCCGCTGGGCGACCTGAGTTATCACCTGATGGAGTGGTATCGACCGGACGGTGCCGACGTGCGCGGCACGCTGCGGGGCGCGGACCTGGCCGCGCTCGGCATCCCGACGCTCGAGCAGTACGCGGCGCGTTACGCGGAGCGCACGGGCCTCGACGTGCACGGCATTGCGCCGTTCTACCGCGCGTTCAACCTGTTCCGCGTCGCCGCGATCCTCCA
>DASUYI010000110.1:0-5223 GCA_036377475.1 Steroidobacteraceae bacterium
TGAGCCTCAGCATGGCGCTCAACGTGCTCATCGTGCTGCCGCTCGCGTTCGTGTACCCCGGCACACCGGGGCTGCATGCGCTGCTCGCGCTCACCAACGGGATCGGCGCGTGGTTCAACGCGACGATGCTCTATCGCGGCCTGCGCCGGCAGCACGTGCTGCATCACTCGCCGGGCTGGACCCGCACGCTCTGGCAGGTGCTCGCCGGCAACGTCGCGATGGGCCTGTTCCTCTGGTTCGTGGCCGGCGACACCGAGCGCTGGATCGGGATGGACGCCTGGCGACGCGTCGGTTGGATGACCGTGCTGGTCGGCGGCGGCGCCGGCATTTACTTCGGCGTGCTGTACGTGCTCGGCATGCGCGTGCGCCATCTGCGCGTGCAGCGGGTGACGGTGCCGCCGCGCGCCGTGGACTCGGCGCCGTGAAGGTCAGGATCCGGTGCGCCTGGGAAAACATCTCCTGGGCCCGCGAGATCGAACTCGTGCGCGGGCTGCACAACCTGCGCGAGTCGCACCGCGGCTGCGTGGCGACGATCGGCATTTTCGACGGTGTCCACCGCGGGCACCAGCAGATGATTTCGGCCGTGCGCAAGCGCGCGCGCGAACTCGAACTGCCGGCGACGCTGATCACGTTCGAGCCCACGCCGCGCGAGTACTTCCAGGGCATCAAGGCGCCGGCGCGACTGATGCGCATGCGCGAAAAGCTCGAGGCGCTCGCGCTGTACGGCATCGACCGCGTGGTGGTGCTGCGGTTCGACGAGCACATGCGCAACATGAGCGGCCGCGAATTCGAGACGTTCCTGCTCGCCGACAAGCTCGGCGTGCGGCACATGGTCGTGGGCGACGACTTCGCGTACGGCCGCAACCGCGAGGGCGTGGTCGCGACGCTGCGCGCCGCCGGCGAGCGCCACGGGTTCACGGTCGAGCAGGTGGCGTCGTTCCTGGTCGACGGCGAGCGGGTCAGCAGTTCGCTCGTGCGCGAGGCGCTCGGCCAGGGCGACCTCGATCGGGCGGCAGCGCTGCTCGGGCGACCCTACCGGATGACCGGTCGCGTCCGCCGCGGCACGCAACTCGGCCGGACGCTCGGTTACCCCACCGCGAACCTCGGCCTGCACCGCAAGGTCGTGCCGCTCTGGGGCATCCTCGCAGTGCGGGTGAGCGGTGCGGGGTTCGCCGATCACCCGGCCATCGTCAGCCTCGGCACGCGACCGACCGTGAACGGTGTCGAGCCGCTGCTCGAAGTCCACCTGTTCGACTTCGGCGGCGACCTCTACGGCAAGTACCTGAGCGTCGACTTCGTGCGCTGGCTGCGGTCGGAGCGCAAGTTCGACTCACTCGACGCGCTCGTCACGCAGATGAACTGCGACGCGCGCCAGGCGCGCGAGGTGTTGACCAAGTCCGAGGTGCATCCGTGCTGAGCCGTGTGCGCGGCGGGATCAAATCGCTGAATTCATTTACAATTTCGGGTTCCGTGCCCGCGTGCGCCCCAGGCTCCCCGACGCTCCATGGCTGACTACAAGAACACCGTGAACCTGCCGGAGACGGCCTTCCCGATGAAGGCCGACCTCGCGCGCCGCGAGCCGGAGATGCTCGCCTGGTGGGAGCAGCACCGCACGTACGAGAAGCTGCGGGAGATTGCCAAGGGTCGTCCGACCTTCGTGCTGCACGACGGCCCGCCGTACGCGAACGGCGCGATCCACATCGGCCACGCGGTCAACAAGATCCTCAAGGACATCATCGTCAAGTCGCGCTCGATGGACGGCTACGACGCGCCGTACGTGCCGGGCTGGGATTGCCATGGCCTGCCGATCGAGCACGCGGTCGAAAAGGTGCGTGGTCGCGAGGCGAAGCAGCTCGACGCCAAGGCGTTCCGCCAGGCCTGCCGCGAGTTCGCGCTGGAGCAGATCGACGTCCAGCGCCGGGACTTCATCCGGCTGGGCGTGATGGGCGACTGGTTCGACCCGTACCTGACGCTCGCGCCCGGGTACGAGGCCGAGCAGCTGCGCGCGTTCGCGCAGATCATCCGCAACGGGCACCTGTACAAGGGCTTCAAGCCCGTTCACTGGTGCCTCGACTGCCGCTCGGCGCTCGCGGAGGCCGAGGTCGAGTACGAAGAGCGGACGTCGCCCTCGATCGACGTCAAGTTCCGCGCGGTCGATCCGGCGGCCCTCGGGCGGCGGTTCGGCGCGGACGGTCACCTGCCGGCCGACGCGAGCGTCGTGATCTGGACCACGACGCCGTGGACCTTGCCGGCCAACCAGGCGGTCGCGGTGCACGCGGATTTCGACTACTCGCTCGTGCGCGCCATGCGCGGCGACGGTGGCGCCGATGAGCTGCTCGTGCTCGCGAGCGAACTCGCCGGTGCGGTGCTCGGCCGGGCAGGGCTGCAGGGCGCGCAGGAGCTCGGGCGCGTCAAGGGCGCGGCGCTGGAAGGCCTGACGTTGCGTCACCCGTTCTACGACCGCGTCGTGCCGATCATCCTCGGCGAGCACGTCACGCTCGAGAGCGGTACCGGCGCCGTGCACACGGCCCCCGGCCACGGCCAGGAAGACTTCGCGATCGGCAAGCGCTATGGGCTGGCCGTCGACAATCCCGTCGGCAACGACGGCCGCTTCCTCCCGTCGACGCCTTTGTTCGCCGGGGAGAAGGTCTTCGACGCCAACAAGCACGTGATCGCCGTGCTCGAGGAGCGCGGCGCGCTGCTGCACCACGAGTCGATGCGCCACAGCTATCCGCACTGCTGGCGCCACAAGACGCCGGTGATCTTCCGCGCGACGCCGCAGTGGTTCATCTCGATGGAGTTGAAGGGCCTCCGCAAGGCGGCGCTCGAGGAAATCGGCAAGGTCGAGTGGACGCCCGACTGGGGCGAGCAGCGCATCTACAGCATGATCGAGGGGCGCCCAGACTGGTGCATCTCGCGCCAGCGCGCCTGGGGCGTGCCGCTGACGCTGTTCACGCACAAGGAGTCGGGCGAGTTGCATCCACGCACGCCGGAGCTCGTCGACCGCGTCGCGGCGCTGGTCGAGAAGGAGGGCATCGACGCCTGGTTCGACCTCGACCCCGCCACACTGCTCGGCGCCGAGGCCGTGAGCTACGACAAGGTCACGGACATCATGGATGTCTGGTTCGACTCCGGCATCTCGCATCACAGCGTCTCGAAGCTCTTCCCGGAGGTGCGCACGCCCGCGGACCTGTACCTCGAAGGTTCGGACCAGCACCGCGGCTGGTTCCACAGTTCGCTGCTGACGTCCGTCGCGCAGAAAGGCCACGCACCGTACAAGGGCGTCCTCACCCACGGTTTCACCGTGGACGAGAAGGGCCGGAAGATGTCCAAGTCGCTCGGCAACACGATCCTGCCGCAGAAGGTCATGAGCACGCTGGGCGCCGACGTGCTGCGGCTCTGGGTGGCTGCGACCGACTATGCAAACGAGATCGCAGTCTCCGAGGAGATCCTCAAGCGCACCTCGGATTCCTACCGCCGCATCCGCAACACCGTGCGCTTCCTGCTCGGCAACATGGCGGACTTCGATCCGTCGCGCCACTCCGTGCCGGTCGAGCGGATGGTTGCGCTCGATCGGTGGGCAATTGCGCGCACGGCCGAGTTGCAGCGGGAGGTCGTCGAGGCCTACCGCAGCTACGATTTCCACCTGATCTACCAGAAGCTGCACAACTTCTGCGTGGTCGACCTCGGCGGTTTCTACCTCGACGTCCTGAAAGACCGTCTCTACACCACGCCGGCCACCGGGCACCCACGCCGTTCGGCACAGACCGCGCTGTACTGGATCGCCGAGGCGATGGTGCGCTGGCTCGCGCCGATCCTCTCGTTCACCGCCGAGGAGATCTGGCGATTCATGCCGGGCGAGCGACGCGAATCGGTCTTTTTCGAAACCTGGGCGTCGCTGCCGGCGACCACCGCGGCGAGCGACCCGATCGACTGGCCGAAGGTGCTGGAGGCGCGGGCCGCCGTGCTGCGCGAACTCGAACGGCTGCGCGTCGCCGAGCAGATCGGCGCGCCGCTCGACGCCGCCGTGGCGCTCTACGGCACGGAAGAGTGGACGCGGGCGCTCGCACCGCTCGGCGACGAGTTGCGCTTCGTCCTGATCACGTCGGAGGCCACCGTCGCGGACGCATCGGCACGTCCGGCCGACGCACTGCCGGCGGACGGCGAAGGCAAGAGCGGGCTTTGGCTGCAGGTCCGGCCGGTCGACCGGCCCAAGTGCGTGCGTTGCTGGCACAAGCGGGCGGATGTCGGTACCGTGGCGGCGCACCCGGAACTGTGTGCCCGCTGCGCGAACAACCTGGACGGCCCCGGCGAATCGCGCCGGTTCGCCTGACTCGAATCCGCGACACCGCGATGGCCGCCAACCTACGCACCCACGACGCATGAGCACGACCGCGAGTCCGCCGACCCCGCCGCCGCAGGAGCACCGTCGTCGTGCGTCGGACCAGCCCGGCCATCCGGAACACCACGCGACCGTGGCGGAGCGCGCCGCGCTGCTGGTGAAGCGGACGCATCCGGCCGCGTGGCTCTGGCTGTCGCTCGCCGTCGTCGCGCTGGACCAGGCCACGAAGTTCCTCGTCACGCGCTTTTTGGACCTCTACGAGCGCGTGGAAGTACTGCCGGTGCTCGACTTCACGTTGCTGCACAACACGGGCGCGGCGTTCAGCATCCTCGCCGACGCGTCGGGCTGGCAGCGGAACTTCTTCGTGGTGCTCGGCAGCGTCGTGAGCCTGGCACTGGTCGTCTGGCTCTGGCGCCTGCCGCGCGGCGAGCGGCTGCTGCCGATCGCGCTCGCACTGATCGTGGGCGGCGCGATCGGCAACGTGATCGACCGCGTCACGCACGGCTACGTGATCGACTTCATCCACGCCCACTGGGGCGCGTCCTACTTCCCGGCCTTTAACATTGCCGACAGCGCGATCACGATCGGCGCGGCGCTGCTGCTGCTGGACGCGTTTCGGGAACAGCGAAACTAGTGGCCAGTGGCTGGTGTCTAGTGTCTAGTCAGAAGTAGTCGCACGACGAAAGCCGGTCTTACTAACCACTAGCCACTAGCCACTAGCCACTTTCTCCATGCGCATTCTCCTCGCCAATCCCCGCGGCTTCTGCGCCGGCGTCGACCGGGCGATCGACATCGTCGAGCGGGCGCTCGAACTCTTCGGGGCGCCGATCTACGTGCGCCACGAGGTGGTGCACAACCGGTTCGTGGTCGACCGGCTGCGC
>DASUYI010000111.1:0-11822 GCA_036377475.1 Steroidobacteraceae bacterium
CAAGAACAAAGCCTCCGACCTGCACCTGTCGTCGGGCGTCCCGCCCATGATCCGCGTCGACGGCGACATGAAGCGGATTAACATGCCACCGCTGACGCACAAGGAAGTGCACAGCATGGTGTACGACATCATGAATGACAAGCAACGGAAGGCGTACGAAGAATTCTACGAAACCGACTTTTCGTTCGAGATCCCGAAGCTCGCGCGCTTCCGCGTCAACGCCTTCAACCAGAATCGCGGCGCGGCCGCCGTGTTCCGCAGCATTCCCTCGGTGGTGCTGACGCTCGACGACCTCAACGCGCCGAAGATCTTCAAGGACATCTCGATGCAGCCGCGCGGCCTGGTGCTCGTGACCGGGCCCACGGGGTCCGGCAAGTCGACGACGCTTGCCGCGATGATCAACTACGTCAACGACAACCGTCCCGACCACATCATCACGATCGAGGACCCGATCGAGTTCGTGCACGAGTCGAAG
Source organism: Steroidobacteraceae bacterium (assembly GCA_036377475.1). Lineage (GTDB taxonomy): Bacteria > Pseudomonadota > Gammaproteobacteria > Steroidobacterales > Steroidobacteraceae > RPQJ01. Next base: position 476 of record DASUYI010000111.1, read on the forward strand.
CGCTGCCTGATCAACCAGCGTGAAGTGCACCGCGATACGCTCGGGTTCAGCGAGGCCCTGCGCTCGGCGCTGCGCGAGGACCCGGACGTGATCCTGGTCGGCGAAATGCGCGACCTCGAGACGATCCGGCTCGCGCTCACGGGCGCCGAGACCGGCCACCTGGTCTTCGGCACGCTGCACACGAGTTCGGCCGCCAAGACGATCGACCGCATCGTGGACGTGTTCCCGGCCGCGGAAAAGGAAATGATGCGCGCGATGCTCTCGGAATCGCTGCGCGCGGTCATTTCGCAGACGCTGCTCAAGCGCATCGGCGGCGGCCGCATCGCCGCGCACGAGATCATGATCGGCACGCCCGCGATCCGGAACCTGATCCGCGAGGGCAAGATCGCGCAGATGTACTCGGCGATCCAGACCGGGCAGCAGGCGGGAATGCAGACGCTCGACCAGTGCCTCAAGGAGCTGCTGCAGAAAGGCATGATCACGAAGGAAGAAGCACGCTTCAAGGCGCAGAACAAGGAGGACTTCTAGGGCCTCGCCGCAGCCTGCGCCCGGGCAGGACTGCGCAGCTCCCCTCGAGAGGACACCATGGATCGCGACTCTGGCATCAAGCTCATGCAGGACCTCCTGCGCCGCATGGTCGAGCGCAAGGGATCGGACCTGTTCATCACCGCGGGTTTCCCGCCGGCGATCAAGATCGACGGCGAAATCAAGCCCCAGACCAACCAGCCGCTCACGCCCGAGCAGAGCGCGTTGCTGGTGCGTGCGATCATGAACGATCGCCAGACCAAGGAATTCGACGCGACGCGCGAGTGCAACTTCGCGATCGCGCCGCCCGGCATCGGGCGTTTCCGCGTCAGCGCCTTCGTGCAGATGGGCCTGACGGGCGCCGTGCTCCGAACGATCAACGCGAAGATCCCGACGATCGAGGAACTCGATCTGCCGCCGATCCTCAAGGAGGTCGTGATGTCGAAGCGCGGCCTCTGCATCCTGGTCGGTGCGACCGGCTCCGGCAAGTCGACGTCGCTCGCGGCGATGGTCGACTACCGCAACGAGAAGACGCGCGGCCACATCATCACGATCGAGGACCCGATCGAGTACGTGCACGCGCACCGGAACTGCGTCGTGACCCAGCGCGAAGTCGGCGTGGACACCGAGAGCTGGCACATGGCGCTCAAGAACACGCTGCGCCAGGCGCCCGACGTGATCCAGATCGGCGAAATCCGCGACCGCGACACGATGGAGTACGGCATCCAGTTCGCGGAAACGGGTCACCTCGTGCTCGCGACACTGCACGCCAACAGCGCCAACCAGGCGCTCGACCGCATCATCAACTTCTTCCCGGAGGACCGTCGCGAGCAGCTGCTGATGGACCTCTCGCTCAACATCCGCGCGATGATCTCGCAGCGCCTGATTCCGCGCGAGGCCGGCAAGGGACGCATCGCCGCGATGGAGATCATGCTCAACACGCCGCTGATCGCCGACCTGATCTTCCGCGGCGAGGTGTCCGCGATCAAGGAGATCATGGCCAAGTCGAACCGGCTCGGCATGAAGACCTTCGACCAGGCGCTGTACGACCTCTACGAGTCGGCCGTCATCTCGTACGAGGAGGCACTGCGCAACGCCGACTCGAAGAACGAAATCCGCCTGCGCATCAAGCTCGAGAGCAAGCGCAAGGACGTCCACGCCAAGGACGAGACCGGCTCGCTGCGGATCCTCGAGGAGGAAGACAAGTAAGCCATGGCCGAGACCGCCGACACCAACGAGAACACCGCGCCGCCGCACGAGCGCATGGTGGGCGACACCACGCTCGGCACCGCCTCCGACAGCTCGCGCAGCTACGTGCTCAACACGAAGCCGCTGTTCAAGCTGATGGTGGAGAAGAAGGCGTCCGACCTGTTCTTCAGTTCGAACTCGCCGATCAAGATCAAGATCGAGGGCAAGATCATCCCGGTCAACCGCCAGGTGCTCACGGCGGACCAGGTGCGCCAGGCCGCCTACGGCCTGATGAACCAGGAACAGATCGACTACTTCCAGCAGGAGCTCGAGATCGACTTCGCAGTGTCGGAGCCGGGCCTCGGCCGCTTCCGCGTCAACGTGTTCCACCAGCGCGGCAATCCTGCGATGGTGTTGCGCTACATCACGGCCGAGATGCCCTCGCTCGAGGAACTCGGCCTGCCGCCGATCATGAAGGACCTCGTTTCGATCAAGCGGGGACTGGTGCTGATGGTCGGGGCCACGGGCTCCGGCAAGTCGACCTCGCTCGCGGCGATGATCAACTACCGCAACGAGACCGCGTCCGACCACATCCTGACGGTCGAGGACCCGATCGAGTTCCTGCACCGGAACAAGAAGTCGATCGTCAACCAGCGCGAAGTCGGCCTCGACACGAAGTCGTTCCACCGCGCGCTGCGCAGCGCGATGCGAGCCGCACCGGACGTCATCCTGATCGGCGAAATCCGCGACCGCGAGTCGATGGAGTACGCGATCACGTTCGCGGGCACGGGGCACCTGTGCCTCGCGACGCTGCACGCGAACAACGCGGCCGAGACGCTCGATCGCATCATCAACATGTTCCCGCGGGACCAGCACCCGCAGATCTTCCTGGACCTGTCGCAGTACCTGAAGGCGATCCTGTCGCAGCGCCTGGTGACGGGCAAGGACGGCAAGCGCTGCGCCGCGATCGAGGTGCTGCTGAACACGCCGCACGTGCAGGAACTGATCAAGAAGGGCGACGTCGTCGGCGTCAAGGAAGCGCTCGTCGCGAGCAACGAGAAGGGCATGCGCTCGTTCGACGTCGCGCTCTACCAGCTCTACCTGGACGGCAAGGTCACGCTGGAGGAGGCGATCAGCAACGCCGACTCGCGCAGCAACCTCGAGGCGAAGATCAACTTCGGTTGAGTGCAGGCGGGCGTCGCGCGGTGACGTCCAGAGCGATCATTGGCGCCCGGTCCGGGTGATTTTTCCCGGCTCCGAAAACCGACATGTCGCCGGGAAAAACACCCGGACCAGGCGCTCGATACGCGGCGCCTGAGCGTTTTTCGGCTGCTGCGGCCGAAAAATCGGACGGCGCACGCAGCATTGGCGCGACGCTGAAGTTACGCCGCAGGCGGATACACGGCGTTGGCGTCGAACACCGGCCCGTCGACGCAAACGCGTTTCATCGCGAGCGATCCGTCGCGCTGTACGACCGGCACCGCGCAGCCGGCGCAGCCGCCCACGGCGCAGGCCATGAATTCCTCGAGCGAGACCTGGCAGGGCACGCCGAAGCGACGTGCCACGCGTGCCGTCGCCCGCAGCATCGGCGTGGGACCGCACGCAAACACTTCGACCTGCGCGAGCGCGGGAGCGTCCAGCGTTTCGAGCCAGCTCGCGGCGAGGTCCGTGACGAAGCCGTGGAAACAGCCGGGGAAGCCACCGAAGCTCGCGAGCCGGCTTGCGATGCCCCAGTCGTCCAGCAGCGGCATGCACGCGATCGCCTCGGGCGGCACGCCCGGCAGCAGGATCGTCGAGGGCCGTGCGCGGAACGGGAACTCGATCTCCGAGCCCATCAGCACCAGCGGTTTCCACGGGGCCTCGGCCGTCCGCGACTTGAGCGTCTCGGCGAGGAACACCATCGGCGGGATGCCGACGCCGCCGCCGACCAACAGCGTGCGCGGTCGCGCCGGGTGCGCCACGAAACCCTGCCCGATCGGGCCGAGCACGCTGAGCCTGGCGCCGATCGGTTGCTTCGAGAGTGCGTCGAGCCCCGGGCCCACGACCTTGTAGAGAATCTCGATCCAGCCTTCGCGCGCGCTCGCACGCATCAGCGACAGCGGCCGGCGCATCGGGCGCTCGGGGTCGCAGGCCAGGTGCGCGAAGCTGCCCGGTAGGGCGGTGGCCGCGCAACCGGGCGCGTGCACCCGGATCACGTACTGCCGACCCGGAAATTCCTGCTGGGACAGCAACACGCCGTCCTCGACGTGGATCGAGCCGCGATGCGTGCGTTCGGCTGCCGGCTTGCCGCGACTGCGGCCCGGCTGGTCGATGCTGCAGGTCGCGGCGGGAATCGTCGTGGTCGGGTCGATCATCGAGTTTCGTCGTCCTGGAGTCAGCCTTCGCGGTGGCCGGCCTCGACGTTGCGGACCTGCACGTTGCGCACGATCGTTGCGAGCACCGCCATGCGCACGGCGACGCCGTTGCGCACCTGCTGCTGCACCGCCGACTGCGCGCCGTCGGCCACGTCGTTCGTGATCTCGACGCCGCGGTTCATCGGGCCTGGATGCAGGACGATCGCATCGGGCCTGGCGTAGCGTACCGTCCGCTCGGTGATGCCCCATTCGCGCAGGAACGCATCGACGTCCGGAATCTGGCGCGTGTCCATGCGCTCCTTCTGGATCCGCAGGGTCATGATGACGTCGGCGCCGCGAATTCCCTCCTCGAGCGACGAGTACCGCCGCGCCCCGACGAACTCGTCGGAGTCGGGCGCCAGCGCCGCGGGCGACACCAGTCGCAGTTCGCCGACCCCGAGCGTCTGCAGCGCCGTGCCGCTCGAGCGCGCGACGCGCGAGTGCTTGATGTCGCCGACGATCGCGACGCAGAGCGAGCCCAGATCCTTGCCCTTGCGCTGGCGGATCGTCAGGACGTCGAGCAGGCCCTGCGTCGGGTGCGAGACGTGCGCTTCGCCCGCGTTCAGCACGCTCACGTGCGGCTGCACCTGGGCGGCCACGAATGCCGGCACGCCCGGTTCCGAGTCGCGCATGACGAACACGTCCACGCCCATGGCCTGCAGCGTGTAGATCGTGTCGAGCACGGTCTCGCCCTTGGCGCGGGACGACGACTGCATGTCGAGGTTCACGACGTCGGCGCCGAGCCGCTTGGCCGCGAGTTCGAACGACACGCGCGTGCGCGTGCTCGGCTCGAAGAACAGGTTGGCGACGGTGCGGCCGGCGAGACTGCCGTCGCGCGCCGCGATGTCGCCGGGGTGGCGCACGTAGAACTGGGCGAAGTCGAGCAGCCCCTTGAGTTCGTCCGCGGACAAGCCCTCCAGCGTGAGCAGGTGGCGCAGTCGCCCGGCGTGGTCGCGCTGCAGGTCTCGTCCGGTGTCCGTCTTCAAGGCAACTCCCCGTGGGGAAGCGGATAGCGGATAGCGGTTAGTGATGGAGGCGCGCCGCGCCGTTTCCTACTATCCGATCCGCTATTCACTATCCGTTATCCGCTGCTTCCTCTCAGCCACGTCTCCAGGATCAACCGTGCGGCATTCGCGTCGATGTCCTGGGGCCGGATCCGCCGTCCTCGCGTGCCGGATCGTCGGTCGTCGCGCAGCTCGTCGTACGCGGCGGCCGACGTCAGGCGCTCGTCGACGAAACCCACGGGCAGCCCCGTGCGCCGCGCGAGGTTCTCGCCGAACGCGCGGCAGGCCGCCGTCGTGGTGGTTTCCGACCCGTCCATATTATAGGGGAGCCCGACGAGCAGCCGGGCCGGCGCCCAGCGCGCAATGCACGTATCGACGGCCGTCCAGTCGGGCGTTCCGTCCCGGGCCGGCAACGCCCCCAGGGCCGTGGTCGAGCCGGTCAGGGTCTGGCCGACCGCCACGCCGATCCGTCGCCTGCCGAAGTCGAAGGCGAGCACCACGACGGCCGCGCCCGGGCCACGGCCGGGGGGCGGATCGTCGCCGCTTGTCGGGTCGTCCGGTTTCAGGCGTGCCCTGCGTCGCTGCTCAAGGCGCGGAGGTCGACGCCGAGCAGCTTCGCGGCCGCCTGCCAGCGCTGCTCCACCGGGGTCGAAAACAGTACCCGCGCGTCGGCGTCGACCGTGAGCCAGGCGTTGCGTGCCATCTCGTCTTCGAGCTGGCCCTCGTCCCAGCCCGCGTAGCCGAGCGCGATCACGGCGCTCTCGGGCCCTTCACCGGCCGCGAGCGCGTCGAGGATGTCGCGCGAGGTCGTCAGGTGCATCCTGTCCGAGAACGGCAGCGACGATTCCCACTTGCCCGCGGACGGCGAGTGCAGCACGAAGCCGCGTTCCGTCTGCACGGGGCCGCCCCGCAGGACCGGCTGTTCGTTGACGCGTGAGCGCTTCGAATCGAGGCCGAGCTGGTCGAACACTTCCCCGAGCGTCATCGGCAGCGTGCGATTGATGACGATGCCCAGCGCGCCGCGTTCGCTGTGCTCGCAGACGAGCGTCACCGTCTGCGCGAAGTTCGGGTCTTCCATCGCCGGCATCGCGATCAGGAACTGGTTGGTGAGGTAGGTCGCCACGCGGCCACAGTATCGCGCTAGGGCTCCGCCGTGAAGACGGCGCCCTCGCCCCCCAGTCGCCCGTTCAGGAACTGCCATTCGTAGGCAAACCGGAGCACCGGGTAGCGTTCGCGCAGGGCCGTCGAAAACGGGTCGAACGGTGCGGCCAGCCGCACGATGCCGATCGCTGCGTCGTCGAGTTCTCGATGCCCGCTCGAGCGGCGGACCACCACCGTTTCGAGCGAGCCGTCCGCCCGGATCGCAACTTCGAGCACCGGATTGCCCGACAGGTGGCGGCGCCGCGCCTCGTTTGGAAAATTGAGCGTGCCGACGCGCTCGATGCGCCGCTTCCAGCCGTCGAGGTAGGCCGCGATCGCCGACTCGCGCGTATCGGCCAGGAGCTTGCCGTCGACCGAGCGCTGGCCGCGCAGGTGCAGGTCGCGGTCGTTGGCGGCGGCATTGAGGCCCACCGTCGGCGTCGCCGGGGCCGGCTGCGCGAAATAGACCGGCGCACTTTCGAACATCTCGTCGCTGCCGGTCGGGAGGCGCTCGGCCTCGAGCACGCGGCGCGCGAGCACGGAGTCTTGTCCCCGCGGGTCCTCGATCGCAGCGCGCTCGACGTCCGGATCGACCGGCGCGTCGACGGCGTCCGGTGGTTGCGGCCGGGCCTCGGGCAGGGAGCTGCGCTTCGCCTCCTGGCTCGTGCCGCTGCCCCGCTGCGTGCGCTGGGCCAGGTACGCGGCCGATTCGTTCGATGCCGGATCGTCCGGGCCCGTCGGCACGAGCATGATCTCGAGCGTCGGCAGCGGACGCTCGTCCGGATCCGGCGCACTGAACTTCACGCCCATGATCACCAGGCCGTGCACCAGCGCGGCGACGAAGATCGCCGTGGCGAGCCGATCCTGGACCGGGTCGCGCGGGCGGCGGGAGGCGGCGCGGCCGGCGGTCACCGCGCCCTCACTGCACGCCGAGCCGGCGCGCGATCGCGTCCATCAGCCCGGCGGCGATGTCGATGCCGAACTGCTTCTGGAGTTCGCGCACGCCCGTGGGGCTCGTGACGTTGATCTCGGTGACGTAACCGCCGATCACGTCGAGGCCGACGAAGAGCATCCCGCGTTCACGGAGCGCCGGGCCGATCTGGCCGGCAAGCCAGCGGTCGCGCGCGTCGAGCGGGCGGCCAATGCCCTTCGCGCCCGCGGCGAGATTGCCTCGGTTGTCCGCTTCGGTCGGGATGCGGGCCAGGGCATACGGAGCGGGTTCGCCGTCCACCAGGATCACCCTCGAGTCGCCGGTCGTGACGATGTCGGGGATGTAGCGTTGCACGATCGCGAAACGCGTGCCGTACTCCGTGAGCGTTTCGAAGACGACGTTCGCATTCTTGTCGCCCAGGTCGACGACGAAGATCGAGCGTCCGCCCATGCCGTAGAGCGGCTTGCAGACCACCCGGCCGTGCTCGCGCAGGAAGGCGTGCATGTCCCCCATGTCGCGCGCGATCAGCGTCGGGGCGCAACACTGCGGGAACCAGGCCGTGTAGACCTTCTCGTTCATGTCGCGCAGGCCCTGCGGCCGGTTGACGACCAGCGCACCCTGCATTTCGGCGCGCTCGAGAATGTAGGTCGAGTAGATGTACTCCGTGTCGAACGGCGGATCCTTGCGCATCAGGATGGCCGCGAAGTCGCCGAGCCGTGAAACGACCGGCTCGCCGCGCGTGAACCAGTCTTCATCGTGCTCGCGGACCGCGATCGGATGTGCGCGACCCATCGCGACGCCGTCACGGAGCCAGAGGTCCTCGAGCTCGAGGTAGTGCAGCTCCCAGCCGCGCTGCTGCGCGGCGAGCAGCATCGCGAGCGTCGTGTCCTTGCGCGGCTTGATCCGCTCGATCGGGTCCATGACCACGGCGATGCGCAAGGGCGTGTTCGGCATGCAGGCTCCGGTCGATCGCGGGCGGCGAAAAATGCCACTGTGATGGCCGTCATGGTATCGAAAGCCGCCAATGGCAGGGGTGTGTCCAATATGTTAAAACGCCTGCGCGAGCAGTGACCTCGCGCCACGCGCATCTGCATCCGAGGGTCCCGAGGGCATGGAAAATACGGCAGCCAGCAACAGCCGGCCGCGGCTGGCCGGCCTCAAGGTGCTGGTCATCGACGACAGCAAGACGATCCGGCGCACGGCCGAGACGCTGCTGGCGCGCGAAGGTTGCGAGGTGTTCACCGCCGTCGACGGCTTCGACGCGCTCTCGAAGGTGGCCGACCACCAGCCCGACATCGTCTTCGTCGACATCATGATGCCGCGGCTCGATGGCTACCAGACCTGCTCGCTGATCAAGCACAACAAAGTGTTCCGCTCGATCCCCGTCATCATGCTGTCCAGCAAGGACGGCCTGTTCGACCGTGCCCGCGGCCGCATCGTCGGCTCCGAGCACTACCTGACCAAGCCGTTCACGCGCGAAGAACTGCTGAGCGCGATCGAGACCCACGTACACCGCGCCTGATACCGGAGGACACCCAGTGGCACTGGTTCTGATCGTGGACGATTCGCCGACCGACGTTCACGTGATGCAGAAGGCGCTCGAGCAGCACGGTTTCCGGACCGCGGCCGCGGCCGACGGCAGCGAAGGCCTGCGGCTCGCGCGCGAGATGCGCCCCGACCTGATCCTGATGGACATCGTCATGCCGGGCGTGAACGGCTTCCAGGCCACGCGCGAGCTCGCGAACGATCCGCAGACCCGCAAGATCCCGGTGATCATGGTCACGTCCAAGTCCCAGGAATCGGACCGCGTCTGGGGCCTGCGGCAGGGCGCCGTCGATTACCTCGTGAAGCCGGTCGCCACGGAGCAACTGGTGCGCAAGGCGCAGGCCGCGATCGCCACCTGAGCACATGCACGGCGCCACCGGCCTGCGTTCGCTGCGCGAACGCCCCTTCGAACTGCTGCGGGAGATCGACCGCCGCGCCCGCGCCGCCGCGCAGGGCCAGCCGGAATCGGTCGCAACCGGCGCGGAATGGGTCGGCATCGCGTTCCGCCTCGGCGGCGAAGCGTTCCTGCTCGCCCGCGAGGAGACGCGCGAGGTGCTTGCGTATCCGCCTGCCGTCACCCGCGTGCCCGGTGCGCGCTCGTGGATCCGCGGGCTGTCGAACGTGCGTGGCCAGCTGCTGCCGGTCGTGGACCTGCGCGCGTTCCTCGGCGCCGGCACGACGGCGGTGTCGCGGACGAGCCGCATACTCGTCGCGAACCACCGCGAGATTCCCGCAGGCCTGCTGGTCGATGAAGTCATGGGTTTCCGGCGCTTCTTCGAGAGCGAGTTTTCGGCCGACCTGCCGCCGACCCTGCTGCGCTGCGAGCGTTACGTGGCCGGCGCGTTCAAGCGCGGCGCCGACGTCTGGCCGGTGTTCAGCGTCAAGACGCTGCTCGAGAGCCAGCAGTTCATGCAGGCCGCGGCCTCCTGACCGCGGCCCCACGACGACGAACATGGTGACGACATGACCAACAGAATCGACGCCGCCCGATTGCAGCCGCTGCTGCTCGGGGTGGCGCTCGTGGCGGCCCTGCTCGCCGCGCTGGCCCTGCTGCTGACCGGCCGCGCGATGCAGCAGCAGTCGCAGTTGCGCGAGCACATGGCGTCGCTCTCCTCGTTGTCGCAGAACATCCCGCTGCAGGCGGGCGCCGCCGTGCGCGGCTCGGCCCCGGCGTTCGACGCGCTGACGGCGTCGCGCGCGCGGCTCGAGCGCGTGATCGACGAGATCAACGCAGGCAAGTCCGCGGTCGGCCTGCTGGCAAGCCCAAGCGCACGCGTGCTCGGGGGCGAGGACGGCTGGGCCGCGCTGCTCGAGCAGTCACAGGCCGTGCTCGACGGTCGGCAGGCGGCGCTGCAGGCGCAGAAGGCCGCGGCCGACGTGCGCGAGACGACGCCGCGCCTGCTCTCGACGGCGGCGGGCGTGCTGAAGACCATGGGCCCCGGGCGTCCGGAGTCGATCAATCGCAGCTTCGAGCGCTTCGAACTGCGCGCCCAGGCGGTCGAACAGGACCTGGCCGCGCTCGCCGACGGTACGGCTCCGGTCGAAGCCGCGGCGCGACGATTGACCGACAGCCTGGATTTCATGCAGCAGGTCGCGGGCGGCGTGGCGGGCGAGGCCAACACGCTCGGCATCGCGCCGGCCACCGGCGAAGCCGCCACGGCGGCGCAAGCGCTCGTCACCGCCTTCCGCAGCGAGGCGGAGCAGGTGCGCGCGGTGATCGGGCTCGCCGACCAGCTCGAGCAGATGCAGGCCGCGCGCAACGCACTGACCGAAAGCGGCGCTGCGCTGAGCGCGAGCCTCGCGAAAATCGACACGAGTGGCGCGATCCGCTCGGGCGGCGCGCTCGCAAGCCCCTGGCTGCCGCTCTTTTTCATCGTCGTGACGCTGCTCGCGCTTGCGGGCGGCGCCTGGCTGCAGCGCGAGCTCGCGGCGCTGCGCAGGGCGGCCGAACAGCAGGCGCGCCAGAACGAGCGCAACCAGCAGGCGATCCTGCGGCTGCTCGACGAACTGTCGAGCCTTGCCGACGGCGACCTCACGGTCCAGGCCACGGTCACCGAGGACATCACGGGCGCGATCGCCGACTCGATCAACTATGCGATCGAGGCCTTGCGCGAGCTCGTCGTCACGATCAACGACTCGGCGGTCAAGCTCGACGCCGCGACGCGCCAGACGCAGGCGCTCTCGAACCACCTCGCCAAGGCGTCGTCGGCGCAGTCGAAGCAGATCGGCGCGGCGTCGGAGTCGATCGCCGCAATGGCCTCCTCGACGGAGGAAGTCTCTGGCAACGCCGAGCGCTCGGCCGACGTGGCACGCCACTCGGTCGACATCGCGCACAAGGGCGGCGACGCGGTGCGGCGCACGATCGACGGCATGAACGCGATCCGCGAGAACATCCAGGAAACCTCCAAGCGCATCAAGCGCCTCGGCGAAAGCTCGCAGGAAATCGGCAACATCGTCGAGCTGATCAACGACATCGCCGAACAGACCAACATCCTCGCGCTCAACGCCTCGATCCAGGCCTCGATGGCCGGGGAGGCCGGTCGTGGCTTCGCGGTCGTCGCGGACGAAGTGCAGCGCCTCGCGGAGCGCGCGGCCAACGCGACCAAGCAGATCGAAGTGCT
>DASUYI010000112.1:0-10859 GCA_036377475.1 Steroidobacteraceae bacterium
TCGGCATGCTGCAGTTCGACGTGGTGGCATTCCGGCTGCAGGACGAGTACTCGGTGCAGGCGAGCTGGGACAACGTGAACGTCTACACGGCGCGCTGGGTGTACGGCGCCGATCCGAAGAAGCTGCAGGAGTTCCGCGACAAGGCCTACGACAATCTCGCGCTGGACCACTCCGGCGCGCTCGTCTACCTCGCGCCGACGCGCGTGAACCTGCAGCTCACGCTCGAGCGCTGGCCGGAGCTCACGTTCCGCGAGACGCGCGAGCACCTTGCGAGCGTCGCCTGAGCGGCGACGGCACAGGCGCGCGGCCGTGAGCCAGAGCCAGGCCGTGCTCCGTCGGCGTCCGGTGGTCGCCTGGGCGTTCTACGACTGGGCCAATTCCGCGTTTGCCTGCACGGTGATGGCCGGGTTCTTCCCGGTCTTCTTCAAGCAGTACTGGAACGCCGGCGTCGTCGCCACCGAAAGCACGTTTCGCCTCGGCCTCACGAGCGGCATCGCGAGCCTGCTGATCGCGGTCCTCGCGCCGGTGCTCGGCGCGATCGCCGACCGCAGCAGCTCGCGCTTGCGCCAGTTGTTCGCCTTCACGCTGCTCGGCTCCGTCGCCACGCTCGCCCTCGCGCTGGTGCCGCAGGGACAGTGGCTGCTCGCCGCCGCGCTCTTCCTGCTCGCATCGCTCGGCTTCTGGGGTGGCATCGTCTTCAGCGATTCGTTGCTCCTGCACGTCGCGGAGCCCGAGGAGTACGACCTCGTCTCCGGGTTCGGCTATGCGCTCGGCTATCTCGGCGGCGGGCTCCTGTTCGCGGCCAACGTCGTGATGACGCAGAAGCCGGAGTGGTTCGGCCTGGCCGACGCAACGGCCGCGGTGCGCTGGTCGTTCGTGACGGTGGGCGCGTGGTGGCTCCTGTTCGCGCTGCCGTGCCTGCTGTGGGTGCGCGAGCGACCGTCCGGCGGCGCCGCGCACAAGGTGAACTGGCGACGCGCGACGCGGGATGGCCTGGTCGAGTTGCGGCTCACGGTCGCGGAAATCCGCAAGTACAAGCCGCTCGTGTGGTTCCTCGCGGCGTACATCCTCTACATCGACGGCGTCAACACGGTCATCAAGATGGCGGTCGATTACGGCCTGTCGCTCGGCTTCGACCAGTCGCACCTGATCAAGGCGCTGCTGCTGACGCAGTTCGTCGCGTTCCCGGCGGCGCTCGCGTTCGGCTGGCTCGGCAGCCGGATCGGCGCGCGCAACGGCATCTTCCTCGCGCTCGCGGTGTACCTGGTGGCGACGTGCTATGCCTACTTCCTCGACGACGCCGGAGACTTCTACCTGCTCGCGTTCGTCGTCGGCCTGGTGCAGGGCGGCATCCAGTCGCTGAGCCGCAGTTACTACGGGCGACTCGTGCCGCGCGACAAGTCGTCCGAATTCTTCGGCTTCTACAACATGATGGGCAAGGCGTCGGCCATCATCGGCCCGACGCTCGTCGGAGTCACGGCGGCGGTCACCGGGGATTCGCGGCTCTCGATCCTGTCGATCATCGTGCTGTTCCTCGCCGGGGCCGCCTTGCTGGTGGTCGCCGCTCGCAGCGAACGTCAGAACTCGTCGCTCTGACGACTTCGGTCGGCCGCATCGACACGACACGCGAAAGCAACTGTGCGCGGCCGCCGTCGCCCCGGAGTGTTCGGACACCGGGGACGCCGGCAAGAGCCATCCATGGCGGCTCGCACTCGACATCCCTGTCTCGTGACGCCCCGGCGCCGAACACTCCCGGTCGACACCGGCCGCTGGCGCCGCTACGTATCCGGATCGGTAGTTCTCGCAGGGTCCGCGTCGCCCTCACCGGGGCATCCCACGATGGGTGGGCGGGCACGCATCCGGCACGATTCGCCTCCGCATGGACACGCGCGCTCACGACCGATACCCCCGCGTCACGCCGCCGGTCCGCCCGTGGCAGCGCTGGTGGATCGCCTCGCGGCCGCGCACGCTCGCGATGGCCGTCACGCCCGTCGTCGCGGGGGCGTGCCTCGCATGGAGCGACGGGGCACCCGTGCGCGCGCTCGTCTTCGCGCTGACGCTGTGCTGTGCCGTGCTGATCCAGGCGGGCACGAACCTGTTCAACGACGTCGCCGATCACGAGAAGGGCAACGACGGCGCGGATCGCGTCGGGCCGCTGCGCATCACGGCCGCGGGATGGGCCACGCCGGCCGAAGTGCGGCGGGCGGGCGCAATCGCGTTCGGCGCGGCGCTCGTGCTCGGCCTGCCGCTGGTGTGGAGCGGCGGTCCGGCGATCCTCGCGCTCGGGCTCTGTTCCATCGCGGCCGGGTGGGCCTACTCGGGTGGCGCGCGACCGGTCTCGTACCGCGCGACGGGCGAACTGTTCGTGCTGACCTTCTTCGGCGTCGTCGCGGTGACGGGCACGTATTACCTGCAGGCACATGCGTGGTCGCTGGCGTCGTTCGCGACTGGCATCGCGGTGGGCGCGATCGCGGCGGCGGTGCTGCTGGTCAACAACTACCGCGACCTTGCACCGGACGCGGCGGCGGGACGCCGCACGCTTGCGGCGTTGCTGGGCCCCGCCCGTTCGCGCGCGCTGTATGCCGCGCTGATGCTCGCACCGCTCGCGCTGCCACCGGTACTCGCGCTTGCCTCGCCGCGGAAGACGGGCGCCTGGCTCGCCTGCCTCGCCGCGCCGCTGCTGCTGCAGTCGATCGCCGCGATGCGCCGGATGTACGGTCCCGACCTCAATGCCGTGCTGGGGCGGACGGCGTTTGCGCAACTGCTTTACGGCGCCCTGCTTTCGATTGGAGTGTTGCTCTGATGCCCGACGTCGTCCATACGCTGCTGCCGGCCGCGCTCGCGATCATCATGTTTGCGGTCGGCATCACGCTCGTGCCGGCCGATTTCACGCGCCTGATTGCGCAACCGAAGGCCGTTGTCGCCGGGCTGCTGGGCCAGATCGTGGTGCTGCCGGCGGCGGCCTGGGCACTCGCGCTCGCCTGGCGCCTGCCGTCGGAAATGGCGGCGGGGCTCATGATCGTCGCCGCCTGCCCGGGTGGCGCGAGCTCGGCGCTGATCGCGCACCTCGCGCGCGGGTCTGCGGCGCTGTCGGTGACGCTTACCGTCGTCACGAGTCTGGCGGCGCTCGTCACGATGCCGCTCGTCGTGCAGGCCGGTGTCGGGCTGTTCCTCGCACACGATGGCCCCACGCAGTTTTCGGTCGGCGGCGTCGTGCGCGGCGTCTTCGTGATCGCGACGGTGCCGGTGGCCGTCGGGATGCTGCTGCGCGCGTGGCGACCGGCCCTGATCACGCGCATCGAGCGACCGCTCGGCCGGATCGCCACCGTGCTGTTCGTCGCGATCGTCATCGCGACGTTCGTCGGGCAGCGCGAATCGCTGCTCGCGAATTTGCCCACGGTCGGGCCGGCCGCGGCGACGCTCAACGTGATCATGATGGCGGCAGGCATCGCGCTGGGACGAGCGTTCGTGGTCGGTCGCCGGGACGCGATCGCGATCGCGGCAGATTGCGGGTTGCACAATGCCGCGCTCGGGATCTTCGTGGCGACCACGGTCTTCCAGGCGCCGGTGCTCGCGGTGCCGAGCGTCGTCTACGCGCTGGTGATGAACGTGGGCGCGTTCGGCTTGATCGCGTTCGGGCGACGCTGGACGGCCGGGACGGGGCCCGCGGCGCGCAACGACGCCACCGTGTCGACGTTGCCGGGTTGAGCTCCCGCTGCTCGATGGGCGTCGGCGTTTCGCCGGGCGCGTGAAGCAGCCGCCTCAGAGCCCGACGAACAACTGCAGCCAGTACTTGTCGCCCTCGGCCTTGTTGTGGGCGCCGCTTTCGTGCTGCCACTTGCCGGTCGCGCCCCAGCGCCCGCCGCGATAGATCAGCTGCGGACCGAACGCGTCGACGCGCAGCTTGCGTCCGGAGCCGGCCACGGGTTCGCCGTCGAGTTCGTCGTCGCTCAATTGTCGCGTCGAGTAACCGTTCAATCCCGCGGACCAGCCCTTGCCGAGCCGGCAGTTCAGCGACCATTCGACACCGGCCTCGAGCCCCGAGCGGTAATCGGTGGCTTCGTTGGTGCCGTTGACCGTCAGGTTGGTCCGCAGGTTGGCGTCGAAGCGCCCGCCGACCGGCGCGGTCAACGAACCGTAGAACGTGCCGGCCCACTGGTTACGGCCGGCGTTGACGAGACGTGTTTCGGAGTAGGAGCCGGTGGGCAGCGTCACGTCGACACCCGTCATCCAGTGCAGCTGCGGCCGGTGCCAGCCCAGCATCACGCCGACGGTCGTGTCGCCGAACGCCTCGAGGTCGCCCTCGGCCGGGCCGATGTTCGCCCGCGCGACGATGAACGGCTGGGCGACCAGCACGCCCACGCCGCCGCCGAGCACGTCCAGGTCCTTGAACGAGTGCAGGTAGCGCAACGTGTGCGCGCGGACGTCCACGTCGAAGTCGACCGGCGCCGGCGCGCCGTCGTCCGTCGTCGTCACGTCGGCACTGTAGTACGTGTTGTACATGTAGAGGTAGTTGCCGGGCTTCGGCAACACACCGCTCGCCACCGTATTGAGACCGTAGGGGTAGACGCCGCCGCCGCCCTCGGTCGCCTGGGCCGAGGTCGCGGCCGCGAGCGCGAGGGAGGCGAGACCGACGCGCGCAAGGGCGCTGCTGGACGAAGACGACAACCGCATGAAGAGGACCCGCAGATGGAATGGCGCGGCAGTTTTCCAGAAGGCCGCCCGCGTCGCACTGCTGGTGTTCCGCAGCGGTGAACCGGAAATTACGCAGGCGGGGACGCCGCGTCCGGGCGGGCGCCCGACCAGGCGGCCGGGTCGATGCCGTAAAAACTCTCCATCAGCGAGTACAGCCGCGGGTGTGCCTCGCGGAGCTCCGCGGGACACTCGAGGAACTCCTCGGTGACGACCGCGAAGAACTCCGTCTCATCCTCGGCGCCGTAGGGATCGAGCCAGGTGTCCTCGCCGCGATCCACCGCGCCGCAGAGCGCCCGGTACTCGGCCATCAGCTCCGCGTGCCAGGCCGATGCATCGCGCGAGGGATCGGCGAGTCCGAGACCTTCGGCGTCGAGGTAGTGCGCGAACTCGTGCACGACCACGTTGTAGCCTTCGGCGGGTCGCTGCGCCGCCTCCGCGATGTCCTCCCACGACAGGATGATTCGGTGCGCGTCCCAGGCTTCGCCCGAAAGCTCGCGGCGACGCCGGGTGACCAGGCCGTCCTCGTCGTGGACCTCGTCCTCGACCAGGAACGCCCCCGGGTAGACGAGGATCGACTGCAGTTCGTCGTAGAGACTCGTGCGACGACGGCCGAGCAACAGCAGGCACGCCTGCGCCGCGACCGTCGCACGGATTTCGTCGGTGATCTCGAGGCCGTTGCAGCCGACGAACTGCTTCTCGCGCAGGAAGGCGACGATGAGCCCTTCGAGCCGGCGTCGCTCGGCCGCCGGCAGCGTCGCGACGATCGGCACGTGGCGCGCGATCGCCGCCTGCATCGGCAGTGGCAGGGCCGCCTCGAAGGCCTGCCGCCGGCGCCGCCGGCGCAGCAGCGGCGGCACGATCAGCACGACCAGCACCGCGCAGGCCACCGCGAGGATGGCAGCGATCGCGGCGCTCACGTCGCGGGCTCAGCCGTAGGTCTTTTTGAGCCGCTCGACCAGCTTGACGTACTGCTCGCGCGCCTTCGTCGAGTCGATGCCCTTCACGCGCGCCCACGCGTCGTACTTGGCGCGGTCCTTGAGCGAGAACGCGCCCGGGCGTTCACCTTTGACGTCGCCTTCCGTGCCCTGCTTGTAGAGCGCGTACAGACGCAGCATGTCCTCGTCGTCCGGGCGTCGCGTGAGTTGCTGGATGTCCAGCGCGGCAGCTTCGAATTTCTGGTCGATGTCGGCCATGTACCGTTTCCCCCTGCGGGCTGTGGATCCAAGCATACCGGTAAATGGGGACAGTCCCGATTTTCCCGTCCGGGAAAATCAGGAGTGTCCTGGCGTGTCCCCTTTTACAGTCTTCACTTCCCGTAAACGGTGACACTTCCTGGTAAATGGGGTCACTCCGTAAATGGGGACACTCCAATTTTCACGTTCGTGAAAAAAGGAGTGTCCCCATTTACGTCCGCAGTGCATTGACCAGGTGCTTGAGCCGCTGCAACTCCGCCGGCCGGGGCGAAGGTCCGTAGCGCTGCGCGCCATACAGCACACGAATCTCGCCGAGTGCCCGCGCGAGGTCCGGACACGCGAGCTCGGCCCGATGCAGGAACGCGATCGGGCCTTCCGCGGAGCCCTGGACGAGCCCGCGCGTGCGCAGCCGCCGCACGACCACGTCGTGCAGTCGCGCCGGCCAGTCGCGCGGCGGCGGGCGGTAACGCCAGGACAGGTATGCCGACAGTGCGACGAAGAATGCGGCGAGACTCCCGGCGAGCCCCAGGCCGAGCGCACGCCAGTCCGGTTCGCCGATCCCCAGGCGTTCCAGCAGGTTGAACTGCGCCTGTGCGTCGAAGCGCACGACCCGCTGGTTCCAGAAATCGTTGATGGAGTCCCAGCCCAATTCGAGTTGCATGAGCAGGGGGCTCGCGTCGCGCAGTCGACCCGGTACCGGCTCGTCCGCCCCCACGGCGTCGATCAATCCGCCTCGGATCCGCTCCGGTGCGACCGCTGCGGTCGGGTCGACCCGCATCCAGCCGCGACCTTCGATCCAGACCTCCGACCACGCATGCGCGTCGGACTGCCGCACGATCAGGTAGCCACCGTACGGGTTGAACTCGCCGCCCTGGTAACCGGTCACGACGCGCGCGGGCACACCGGCCGCGCGCATCACCACGGTGAAGGCCGAGGCGTAGTGCTCGCAGAATCCGCTGCGCGTTTCGAACAGGAACTCGTCGACCGCGTTGTCGGCGAGCCGCGGCGGTCGCATCGTGTACTGGAACGGTTCCTCGCGGAACTGCCGCAGCATCTCGCCGACGATCCGGCGCGGATCGCCCGCGAAGCGTGCGGCGAGTTCGCGGCCGAGCGCCAGCGAGCGAGCGTTGGTGCCGTCGTCCGGCAGGGCGAGGTCCTTGCGTCGCATCGATGCGGGCAACGCGACCCCCGCGACGAAGCGCGGGTACGACGTCAGTTCGAACGCGGTCACGCTGCCGACCGATCGCGCAGCGAGCAACGTGAAGTCGTAGCTCTGGAACACCTCGCGTTCGGGCCACCGTGACGGCAGGTCGAGCGCGAGCACCCAGCGTCGCGAGTGCGGCTCGAGCGTGATCCGGTACTCGATCGGCGCGCCCGCGTACCGCACTTCCTGCGCTGGGAACATCTGTGCCTGGGGTCGGCGCCAGCTGCGACCGTCGAACTCGTGCAGCACCGGGCCGCGCCAGTACCGTTGTTCCGCGGCCGGGGTCCTGCCGCGGAAGCGGACGCGAAAGGCGACGTCGCCCGAGGCACTCAGGTCGGAGACGTCGCCCGGCGTCATCTCGTCGTCCAGTCCCGTGCGCGCCTGGCTGCCTGTGTCGATGCCCCAGAACGGGCCGGGCAGCCGAGGGAACAGCAGGAACAGCATGATCGCGACCGGCACGGCCTGGGCGAGCAGCGCGATCGAGCGTCGCGCCAGGTGGGTCGCCGGCGCCGCGGTGGCCACGGCGTGCACGCGCATCAGCGCAACCGTCGACAGGAACGCGCTGCCGAGCAACCACGGCAGCTGCAGCAGTCCCTGGTTGCGCAGCAGCGCCGCGTAGAGCAGGAACCAGGCGATGAACACCAGCACGGTGAGGTCGCGCGAGCTGCGGGTCTCGAGCAGCTTCGCCGCGGCCATCAGCACGAGCAGCGCGGTGCCGGCTTCGATGCCGTTCAGCGTGCGATAGGTCCCGAGGATCGCGACCGTGGCGACCACGACGATCACGATCCGCAGCCAGCGCGGCGCGAGCGGCCAGCCGCGTTGCATCGCGGTCCAGCGCCACGCGGCCACTGCGAGCACCAGCAGGCTCACCCACGGCGGCAGGTGCGGCGCGTGCGGCACGACCGCCACTGCCAGCGCACCGAGCACCCAGCCGAGGCCGTGCACCGGCGGTTGCGCCGCGGCAGGCACACCGCCCGGACCTGCGAGCCACCTCCGGCGCGGCGTGGCCGACTCAAGCACGGCCCGCTCCCGTGGGCTCGAAGAGCGCAAGCGCGTTCAGGCAGCGTTCCCGATGCGACACCCCCAGGTTCACCTCGATCGTCGTGCCCGGCAGGCGCAACCCGAACGCCTCGCCGCGATCGTGTGCATCCAGCACCCAGCGGCACAGTTGCGCGAGCCGGTCTTCGCTGCCCAATCCCGCCAGGCTGTCCCAATCGAACACGTGCGACACTACGTCGGTGCCCGCGTACTGCTTGGTGTGCAACCCCTGGCCGCGCGCATACGCCTTCCACGCGACCCGGTGCAGCGAATCCCCCGCCTGGAACGGGCGGAGCCCGGCGAAATCCTCGTCGCCGACGGTGCCCGTCTGCGCGCCCCCCGTGTCGGTCGACGTGCGCGGTGGCGCGAGCTCGCGGTCGCTCGGCCGCGGCCAGGCGATCGCGGCGTGGTCCGGGTGGATCACGGCCCACGCGCGGAAGAACCCGAGCGGATGCGCCGTCGAGACGACGAACCGTTCGAGCGGCACGACTCCTCGCCGTCGCGCCCGGATCGCGACTTCGGCCGACGCCGCGGCGAGGCCGGGCACTTCGACCGGGCGTCCGCGTTCGCCACCGATGCGTTCGAGCCGCACTTCGATGGCGGGGCGCGACATCGCCGACGGGTTCTCGAGCAGCCAGCGAAAACGCACGCGTCCGCCCACGAACCCCGGCTCGGCCGCGAGCAGCCGCAAGCGCAGCCCCGCCAGCGTGCCGTGACAGTGGTGCATCGCGACGAGGCCGAGTCCCGCGAGCAGGAACGTGAGCGCGAGGCCCACGTTGTTGTTGTAGTTCATGCCACCGAGCAGCATCGCGAACAGCATCGCCGCGTAGGCGACGCCGAGCCGCGTCGGCAGGATATAGATGCGGTTGCGACGGAGCTCGACCGGGTCGACGTCGCGGCCCTGGCGCTCGAGAATCCAGCGCCGCGTGCGACGATCGATCCGCGCGCGCAGGTTCTGCAGCAGGCGGGCCATGCCGACGGCGGGTCAGGGCACCGCGACGGCGCCGAGCACGTACTGGCCGATCTCGCCCGCGTTGCGGAACCGCGCCGAGTCGCGCGCCGCGAGCCGGTGGCCGACGACGGCCGGCAGTACCGCCTGCACGTCCTCCGGCAGCACGCCCTCGTGATCGGCCATGAACGCCCAGGCCTGCGCGGCGCGCAGCAACGAGATCACGGCGCGCGGAGACAGCCCCGCCTCGAACTCCTGCGCCTGGCGCGTGTAGCGCGCGATGGCCTGCACGTAGTCGAGCAGCGGGTCGGACGCGTGGACCTTCGGCACCTCGCCCTGGAGCCGCAGCAGTTGCTGGGGGGTCAGAGCCGCTGGCAAAGACGCGAGCAGGTCGCGCCGGTCGCGGCCGAGCAGCAGTTGCCGCTCGAGGTCGGCCGCCGGATAGCCCAGCTCGATGCGCATCAGGAAGCGGTCGAGCTGCGATTCGGGCAGCGGGAACGTGCCGACCTGGTAGACCGGGTTCTGCGTCGCGATCACGAAGAACGGTTCGGTGAGCGGGTACGTCTGGCCGTCCGCGGTGACCTGGTGCTCCTCCATCGCTTCGAGCAGCGCGCTCTGCGCCTTCGGCGTCGCGCGATTGACCTCGTCCGCGAGCACCAGCTGCGCAAAGACCGGGCCGCGGTGAAAGCGGAACTGGCCGGTGTCCGCCTCGAACACGGACACGCCGATGATGTCGGCCGGCAGCAGGTCGCTCGTGAACTGGATGCGCTGGTAGCTGAGCCCGAGCGTGCGCGCGAGCGCGTGCGCGAGCGTCGTCTTGCCGACGCCGGGGATGTCCTCGATCAGCAGGTGGCCGCGCGCCAGCAGGCAGGCGAGGCCGAGCCGCACCTGGCGTTCCTTGCCGAGGATGATTTCGTTGAGCCCGGCGACCGCCGACTCGATCAACGCACGCAGTGCGACCTCGCTGGTGCCGGTGCTCGAGGTGTCGGCCAGCGCGCTCACGTCAATCGCTCCGTCGCGGCCGGCGCGAGCGCGCCGAGCCGCCGCCGCTGTTCGGCGAGTTGCGCGAGCTGCCGGTCGAACTCCGCGACGCGCTCGCGTTCCTGCGCGACGACGCTCTCGGGCGCGTTCGCGACGAAGTTCGCGTTGGCGAGCTTCGCCGCGCACTTGTCGCGGTCCTGCTGCGTGCGCGACTTGCGCTTGTCGAGCCGCGCGAGCTCGGCGCCGACATCGTCGACCAGCCGGTCGAACGGGGCGAGCACGGTGCGTCCCTGGCTGATCGCGATCGCGCTCGGCGGCAGGTCGGCCTCGGACTCGACGATCTCGATCGACTCGAGGTTCGCGACCCGGCGGATCGTCGACGCGAGCGAGCGGATCGCCTCGACGTCGCCGGCCTTGTCGGTGCGCACGTACAGCGGCGTGGCGCGCGAGTGCGGCACGTCCAATTCGCCGCGGATCTGGCGGATGCCGAGCACGACGGCCTGCAGCGAGCCGATGTCACGCTCGGCCGCGGGGTCGGCCGCGAATTCACTCGAGGTGGGGTACCGCTGCAGCATGATCGTGGGGCCCGTGCGCCCGGCAAGCGGGCCGACCTTTTGCCAGATCTCCTCGGTGATGAACGGCATCGACGGGTGCAGCATCCGGAGCGCGCCCTCGAGCACGTCGAGCAGCGTGCGGCGCGTGCCGCGACGTTGCGCATCGCCTGCATCGGCGCCCTGCAGCACCGGTTTCGAGAGCTCGAGGTACCAGTCGCAGAATTCGTACCAGACGAATTCGTACA
>DASUYI010000113.1:0-2270 GCA_036377475.1 Steroidobacteraceae bacterium
ATCGAAGGCCACGACGCGAACGGCGCGCGCGTGCTGTGCGAGATCGACGAGGTGATCCGGCCCGAGACGACGCCGGAGACACTCGCGGCGCTGCCGCCCGCCTTCGACCCGAAAGGCGGCACGGTGACGGCCGGCTCGTCGTCCGCGATCTCGGACGGCGCCTCGGCGATGCTCGTGATGAGTGCCGGACGAGCCCAGGCGCTGGGGCTCAAGCCGCGCGCGAAGATCCGCGCCATGGCCGTCGCCGGGTGCGATCCCGCGATCATGGGCTACGGCCCCGTGCCGGCGACGAAGAAGGCGCTCGCGCGCGCTGGACTCGAGGTCGGGGACGTGCAGGTGTTCGAACTCAACGAGGCGTTCGCGGCGCAGTCGCTGCCCGTGATCAAGGACCTCGGCCTGATGGACACGTTCGAGGGCCGGGTCAACCTGAACGGCGGCGCGATCGCGCTCGGTCACCCGCTCGGCTGCTCGGGCGCGCGTATCACGACGGCGCTCGTCAACGTGATGGAACAGAAGGACGCGAGCCTCGGCGTGTCGACGATGTGCATCGGCCTCGGCCAGGGCATCACCACGGTCCTCGAGCGCGTCTGATCCTCGACCTCCCCGGTTCGCCGGGGGAGGTCGCGCACCGCGCGGGTGATGGCTCTCTCGCCGCGCCGAGGGCGCTCATTACCGCGTCGGCTGTATTTCGCTTCGCGTCATTCTCTGCCGAATCGTTACTCAGACGAACCGAGGCGTAGGATTCCGCGCCACGTCGCGCGCCACAGACGGTTTCGCTCGCAACCTCGCCGATCGGCACTGGTATTTACCTGTACCAAGGCTGCAGTGCGCAGGTTGAGGAGCGAACCATGAGCGATCGAGACCACCAGGAGCAGGGGCCGTTGCTGCACGCGTTCTGCCATCGTCGCGAGCGCTGGCGTGTGCTCGAGGCGGATGCCTTCGCCGTCGACTTCTGCGTCGGTCCGGACCAGCCGGGCGTCGCGCGCTGCCCGGATTGCGGCGAGTACGGCCTGGTGAAGGTGCGCCTGCCGGAGACGCGTCGTCGCGAAGCGGCATTGCTCGTTCTGGAGGAGCCACCTCGGGATTTCTGACGAACCCGCCGTGGACAGGCCACGGCGTCGCGGTGATGGGTCTGCAGTGCGTCTCGACACGCACCGATTGCTGTCCCGCAGCACAGGCCCGTCTCCGTTGCCGCGACGTTGCTGTGCATAAGCCCGAATACCCATCGCCTTCCGGCAGGAGGAGATTCTCGCCGTCGACACGCTGGGCGGAGGGGGTATGGACGTCAAGGCACGCGACGTTGCGATGGCGCTGGCGGAGGACGCTCGCCAGTCGGAGTGGGAAAACGTCAGCTTCACCGCAGAAGTCTTCAAGGGCACGTTCCGCTGGGACCTGGTGCACCCGTTCCCGGCGCAGTCGCCGGAAGATCGCAAGATCGGCGACGACTACATCGAAAAGATCCGCCCGGTGATCGAACGAGCCGTCGATCCGTGGCAGATCGACGAGGACGGCGAATATCCACCTGAGGCGCTCGAGGCGCTCGCGGCGGTCGGACTCTTCGGCATGAAGATCCCGCGCGAGTATGGCGGCCTCGGGCTCTCGGTCACGAACTACTGCCGCGTGCTCGGCTTCATCGGCAGTTACTGCGCCAACACGGTCGCATACCTGTCGGCCCACCAGAGCATCGGCGTGCCGCAGCCGCTCAAGGAATTCGGCACCGAGGAACAGAAGCGCAAGTACCTGCCACGGCTCGCGCGCGGCGAGATCTCGGCATTCGCGCTCACCGAGCCGGGCGTTGGCTCCGATCCGGCGCGCATGGCGACGACGGCGACGCCGTCGGCCGACGGCACGCACTACGTGCTGAACGGCGACAAGCTCTGGTGCACCAACGTCACCGATCCGAAGACGACCCTGCTGGCCGTGCTCGCGCGCACGCCGGACAAAGTGCTGCCGAATGGCAAGACGCTGCCGCAGATCTCGTGCTTCGTGGTCGAGACGGCGTGGCCCGGCGTCGAGCGCGTGCGGCGTTCGCGTTTCATGGGCCTGCGCGGCATCGCGAACGGGGTGGTCACGTTCAAGAACGTGAAGGTTCCGGTGGAGAACCTCGTCGGCAAGCCCGGCGAAGGACTCAAGATCGCACTCGCGACGCTCAACGTCGGCCGCCTGAGCCTGCCGGCGGCCGCGATCGGTGGCGCGTCCGCACTGGTCGACGACGCGAAGTGGTGGACGTCGACACGCCAGCAGTGGGGCCAGCCGATCGGCCGGCACCA
>DASUYI010000114.1:0-5292 GCA_036377475.1 Steroidobacteraceae bacterium
CCGGCAGTGCCTACCGCGTTCGCCCGAACGACACGCTCTACAAGATCGCGAGTCGGGTGAACCCCGGGACGCGCTCGGACGTGAACCGGGCGATGGTGTCCATTTTCCAGAACAATCCGCAGGCGTTCGACGGCAACATCAACGTGCTGCGCGCGGGCAGCACGCTGCGCATCCCCGACTCCGGCCAGATCCAGGCCATTTCCGCCGCGGCCGCCTCGGCCGAGGTGGCTCGCCAGTACCAGGCCTGGCGCAGCGGTTCGGCGGCTGCGACGACGGCGGGAACGCCGGACACGGGCCGACTGAGACTCGTCACGCCGGAGCAGGGCACGGCCGCGCCGTCGACGGCGACGGCACCGGCACCCGGGACGACTGCGACCACGCCGGCCGCCGGCACCGCCGCGGGCACGGGTGGCGACATCGACGCTCGCGTCCGGCAACTCGAAGCGGAACTGGCGGAGGCGCGTCGGCTGCTCGAAGTCCGCAATGCGGAACTCGCGACGCTGCAGGGTGGCGCCGGCGACGTGCCTGTGGACGGCAGTGTGGCTCCGGCGGGCGGCGCCGCGGCACCCACGGACGGCACGGCCGCGACCGCGCCGGCCGCTGGAGCCGGCGAGCAAGCCGCCGTCGTACCCGCGCCGGAGGCCAAACCCGCCCCGAAGCCCGCGACCGAAGCCGTGGCGCGCGAGCCCGAAGGGCCCACGCCGCTCGAGCGGTTGCGCG
This sequence comes from Steroidobacteraceae bacterium, assembly GCA_036377475.1. GTDB lineage: Bacteria > Pseudomonadota > Gammaproteobacteria > Steroidobacterales > Steroidobacteraceae > RPQJ01. The sequence continues at coordinate 721 of DASUYI010000114.1, forward strand.
AATTCTGGTGGGTGCTGGCCGCCCTGCTCACGGCCGGTCTGAGCGTGGCCTTGTTCCAGCGCATGCGCCGGGCGCGCGGCGCGGCCGAAGTCGACCTCGAGGAAGCCCTCGCCTCCCGCGACCTGCGCGCAACTCCGAAGTTCACGCCGCGTTCGCGCGAAGGCGACATCCTCGTCGAGGAAAAGCGCGCCGAGCCGACGCGCACGTCCGCGCTCGCGGCAGCGCCGGTGGCAGCGACCGCGGCGGCCCTCGACATGCCGCGCAAGTCGACTTCGTTCGACGACACGCTGTCGGGCGACGCGCCGGGCAGCACCGAGTCCGGCGATCCGCTCGCCGAGGCCGACTTCCACATGGCCTACGGTCTCTACGACCAGGCTGCGGACCTCGTCCAGCTCGCGATCAAGCGCGAACCGCAGCGTCGCGACCTGAAGCTCAAGCTGCTCGAGATCTACTTCGTCTGGGGGAACCGCGACCGCTTCCTCGAACTCGCGCGCGAGCTCAACGCCTCGCGCGGCGGCGCGCCGGCCGGCGAGTGGGACAAGGTCCTGATCATGGGCAAGCAGATTGCCCCGGGCGAGGCCATGTTCGCGGCGGCGCCGACGGCGGCGTCGGACTCGCTCGACATGGAGCTGCACGGCGCCACCAGCACGCTCGACATCGACATTTCCGGCATGCCGCAGACGGCCACGGACGTCGACCTCGGCGAGGAGGGCGAGCTCTCGGCCACGGATGCCACGGGCCTGGATTTCATCCTCGACGACGAGACCCGTTCCGCCGCGGGCGACTCGCAGGTCGCCCCGACGATCGAGACGCCGCGCGTGCGTGGCGCGACGACGACCGGGAGCGATACGCAAGAGCTGACGGTCGACAACCTCGGCCTCGACGTCGATGCGCTGCGCGAGCTCGAGGCGCTCGGCGCCGAGGACACCATCGAGTCGCCGACGTCGCGGCCGGTCGTGGAGGACACGGTCGAGACGCCGACCGCGAAGCAGGGCAGGGGCGATGGCCTGCTCGACGACGAGGAGCAGGACCTGCTCAGCTCCACCTCGCTGCTCGACTCCACGGCGCTCATGGACCAGGAAGAAGGCATCGTCGACCTGACGGAAGCGACCGGCGAGATGCCGCTGCTCGATGCCGACACGTCGGTCACGAGCCGGACCAAGCGCATCGACTTCGACCTCGGCGGCGAACCGCCGACGATGAGCGAAGTCGGCACCAAGCTCGACCTCGCCCGTGCGTACATGGACATGGGCGACCCCGAGGGGGCCCGCAGCATCCTCGACGAGGTGCTGCAGGAGGGCAACGCGGTGCAGCGGCAGGAGGCCGAACGGCTGATCGCCAGCCTGCCTTGACCGGCAGGCGATGGCGCGGCTCGCGCTCGGCATCGAGTACGACGGGTCGGCCTTCGCCGGCTGGCAGCTTCAGCGCCACGCGCGCAGCGTCCAGGGGGAACTCGAGCAAGCGCTCGCCCGCGTGGCCGATCATCCGGTCGCGCTGGTCGCGGCCGGCCGCACCGATGCCGGCGTGCACGCGCTGGAAATGGTGGCCCACTTCGACACCGGCGCCGCACGAACGCTGCAGGCCTGGGTCCTCGGCACGAACGCGAACGCCGCCGATGACGTGACGGTGCTGTGGGCGCATCCCGTGCCCGATGCGTTCGATGCCCGGCGCGCCGCCCAGGCCCGCCGCTACGTCTACCGCATCCTCGATCGCCGCCTGCGCCCCGCGCTCGAGCGGCAGCGAGTCTGCTGGGTCCGCACCGAACTGGACGTCGCAGCCATGAGCGAGGCGGCGCAGGTCCTGCTCGGCCACCACGATTTCTCGTCGTTCCGCGCCGCGGAGTGCCAGTCGACCACGCCGATGCGGGACCTGACCCAGGCCGCGGTCGAGCGCAACGGCCCCTACGTGGACATCCGGCTGCGCGCGAACGCGTTCCTGCACCACATGGTGCGCAACATCGCGGGCTCGTTGATCCTGATCGGACGCGGGGAGCGCTCGGTCGAGTGGCTCGGCGAGGTGCTGCGCCTGCGGGACCGGACCCGGGCCGGACCGACGGCGCCGCCGCAGGGACTGTACTTCGCCGGCGCGGAGTACCCCGCCGGGTTCGGGCTGCCTTCGTATACACTCCTGCGTCCGCAGTGGCGTGCATGAAGGGCCGCGGGCGGAAGTAAAGCGGCCGTTTCCAGGAGTGCCACGGTGACCTGGTTCGAGAAGATCATGCCCTCGCGCATCAAGACGGAGCGTCGCACGCGTTCCGTGCCCGAGGGCCTCTGGATCAAGTGCCCGGCCTGCGATGCGGTGCTCTACCGCGCCGAGATCGAGCGCAACCTCCAGGTCTGCCCGAAGTGCAGCCACCACATGCGCATCGAGGCCCGCGACCGCCTCGACCGTTTCCTCGACGACGGCAGCGGTCGCGAGCTCGCGACCGAGGTCGAGCCGGAAGACCCGCTCAAGTTCCGCGACAACAAGAAGTACCGCGACCGGCTCACCGTCGCGCAGAAGACGATCGGCGAGAAAGACGCGCTGATCGTGATGGCCGGCGCGCTGCACGGCATCGAACTCGTCGCCTGCGCGTTCGAGTTCCGTTTCCTGGGCGGCTCGATGGGCTCGGTGGTCGGCGAGCGGTTCACGCGCGGTGCCGAGCACTGCCTCGAACACCGGTGGCCGCTCGTGTGCTTTTCCTCGAGCGGCGGCGCACGCATGCAGGAAGGCCTGCTGTCGCTGCTGCAGATGAGCAAGACCAGCGCGGTGCTCGCGCGCATGGCGCAGGCTCGCCTGCCGTTCATCTCGGTATTGACCGACCCGACGACGGGCGGCGTGTCCGCGAGTTTGGCGATGCTCGGCGACCTCAACATCGCCGAACCGCGCGCGCTGATCGGGTTCGCGGGACCGCGCGTGATCGAGCAGACCGTGCGCGAGACCCTGCCGGAGGGCTTCCAGCGCAGCGAGTTCCTGCTCGAGCACGGCGCGGTCGACCTGATCATCGACCGACGCGAGCTGCGCGACCGCATCGCGATCCTGCTCGCCGTGATGCTGCGGCGTCCCCCGATCACGCGGGTGGACCAGAACGCCCCTCCGCCCTGACCCCGACCATGTCCGCCGGCCCGCGGTTCGACCGGCTCGAGGATTGGCTCGACTGGCAGCAGCGCCTGCACCCGACCGCGATCGAACTGGGGCTTGATCGCGTCGCACGCGTGCTCGAGCGCACCGGCTGGCGTCGTCCCGACGTTCCCGTGATCTCGGTCGGGGGCACCAACGGCAAAGGCTCGACGGTCGCGCTGCTCGACGCGGTGTTGCGCGCGGGCGGTCATCGCGTGGGCACATTCACGTCGCCGCACCTCGTCGACTACCGGGAACGCATTCGCCTGCAGGGCGCGATGATCGCGGAAGCGGCGTTGATCGCGGCGTTCGAGCGGATCGCGGACGCACTCGGTCCGGACTCACTGACGTATTTCGAGTTCAACACGCTCGCGGCGCTGCTCGCGTTCGAAGGCGCGGGCCTCGACGCGATCGTGCTCGAGGTGGGCCTCGGCGGCAGGCTCGACGCGGTCAACGTCGTCGACGCGGACGTGGCCGTCGTGGTGTCCATCGGGCTCGATCACATGGAGTACCTGGGACCCGACGTGGACTCGATCGCGCGCGAGAAGGCCGGCATTTTCCGCGCCGGACGCCCGGCGATCTTCGGCGCGCCCGACGCGCCGCGATCGGTGCGCGAGGCAGCGAGGCGCATCGGCGCGAACCTGCTCGTGCGTGGCGAACGATTCGATGGCCGCACGTGCGACGCGGGGCGCTGGGATTTCGTCGTCGACGGCGAGGTTCGGCTCGCCGGCTTGCCCCGGCCCGCATTGCCGGGATCCGTGCAGGTCGGCAATGCGGCGACGGCCCTGATCGCGCTCGCGCAAGTCGCCGGACGGTTGCCGCTCGCACGCGACGCAATCGAACGGGGCCTGCGCGAGGTGACGCTGCCGGGCCGTTTCCAGCGCGTCGCGGACGATCGCGGCTTCGAGTGGGTGTTCGACGTCGCGCACAATCCGGCGGCCGCCGCCACGCTCGCCGCCAGCCTGCGCGAGTTCCCCGTGCGCGGTCGCACGCTCGCCGTGTGCGGCATGCTGGGCGACAAGGACGTCGCCAGCGTCGTCGCGGCGCTGCGCCAGTCCGTCGATGCCTGGTACGCAGCGACGTCGGAAGGGCCGCGGGCGATCGATGCGCAGGAACTCGCGCGTCGCGCGACGGCGGCGGGCGTGGACGCACGTCCGTCCGGCGGAATCGTCGATGCGATGCGCGCGGCCGCCGCCGATGCCGGGCCGGGTGATCGCATCGTCGTCGTCGGTTCGTTCCAAACGGTCGGTCCCGCGCTCGTCTCGCTGCGCATTCCCCTATAATCCGCGGCCCATGGACGAACAGGTCAAGGCACGGCTGATCGGAGCAACGGTGCTCGTCGTGATCGCGGTCGCGCTCGTGCCGGAACTGCTCTCCGGTCCGAAGCGCGACGCCGCGGGCTCCCCGGCGGACGACAAACGCGGAACGCGCACGCACGTCGTCGACTTGAGCGCCGCGGTGGCGGGCAGCGCG
>DASUYI010000115.1:0-3302 GCA_036377475.1 Steroidobacteraceae bacterium
GAGGACCAGACACGAGGTCGGGGAGAGACCGTGGACGATCGACTGGTTCGTCTCGAGTCCGGCATCGACCAGCTGCGGACGTCCGTCCAGGCGCTGCAGGCACGGGTCGATGCCCTCGAATCGCAACGTCGCATCCCTCCGAACGAAGCAACAGCCGGCCAGGGCGCCGTGAGGCCGACGAACCCCGCTGCGGCATCGGCCAGGCGAGGCCGCGAAGGCTTCGACCCGATCGTGGCGCTGTCGCTGCTAGGCCGTCTGTTTCTCGTGCTCGCGGGCGGCTACTTTCTCCGCGCGATGACGGAGGCGGGCGTGCTCGCGCCGGCCATCGGCGTGGCCTCCGCTTTCGCCTATGGTCTCGCGTGGTTGCTGATGGCGGATCGCGCGGGGCGACTGCAACAGGAACTCAGTGCCGTCTGCCACGCACTGGGGGCCGCGCTCGTCGTCTATCCGCTGGTCGCGGAGGCGACCAGCCGGTTTCACGTACTGAGCGGCCAGAGCGCGTCGCTCGTCCTCGCCGCGCTCACGGCGGGGTTCCTGCTCGTGGCGTACCACCGGCGCTTGCACGCCGTCGCGTGGATCACGATCGTTGCGGCGTTGCCGACCAGTCTGGTTCTGCTCTTCAAGACCGGTGCCTACGCCACCTTCGGGCTGTACCTGGTCGCGCTGGGACTCGGGACACTGTGGTTGGCAGGGTCCGCCGGCTGGACGTGGCTGCGCTGGCCCGTCGCGCTGGTGGCGAACGTCGTCATCGTTGGCGTGACCATGCACGGCGGCCACCACGGCACGGTCGCAACCGCCGTCGTGCTGCAACTGCTGTTGCTCGGCGCGTACCTCGGCAGTACCGGGTTCGAGACGCTCGTCCGCGATCGCGACGTGACCGTTTTCGACGTCGTGCAATCGCTCGCCGTGCTGGTGATCGGATTCGGCGGCGCGATCTATTTGACACGGCCCGGCAGTGTCGTTGCGAACGGGATCGGGATCGCGACGATCGTGCTGGGGGCAGCCTGCTACGTCGTGGCGTCTCGCCTGATCGCGCGGCGGGAGCAGAACGAACGGAACATCCACTTCTACGCGTCGCTGGCCCTCGTCTTTACCTTGGCCGGGACGACATTGGCCCTGCCCGTGCCCACGGTTGCCATCGTGCTCGTGGCGTTGGCAGCCGCGGCCGCCTGGGCCTGGTGGCGACAGGGGCGTATCCATGCGCTCGTGCATGCGACCGCATACGTCCTCGCGGCGGGCGTTGCGTCAGGTGCGCTGGTCTACGCGCTGCACACACTGGCCGTCACTCCGGAAGGCAGCTGGACGCTGCCCGACGTCGCGATGCTGGTTGTCACATTCGGCGCCGCCGGCTCCGCATGGCTGGTCGCTGCACGGTCACACCCGTACGGCGAAGTCCCCGCAACCATCCTGCGGCTCGCTGTCGACGTCGCCGTCGCGCTGCTCGCATGCGGAGTGATCACGGCCTACCTGGCTGCAGCGGTCGCCGGCCGGCCAGACGGCAGCATCGACGCAGGCGTGGTCGCGACGGTGCGCACGGCAGTCCTGGCGGCGGCGTCGCTGACCATCGCCTGGTTGGGCAGTGGTGAGCGCTATCGCGAATGGGCGTGGCTGACGTACCCGATGCTCATCGCCATCGGCATCAAGATGGTCGCACAGGACTTCAACGACTCGCGACCGGCGACGCTCTTCATCGCGCTGGCGTGCTATGGCACGGCGCTGATTCTCGCGCCCCGGCTCAGAAGGGCGGCGAAATCGATTCGACGGGACGCATCCGCCACCGGCACTGTCGGGCTGGGCGGAACTTAGGGAGGACGTTCGCATGCATCGCCGTGGCCGAATGCTGAGTGGAAGAGTGCGCCGTGAAGGTACCTGAACAACTCACGCGTCTCGGCGCGGTCATCGCCGGCATCGTGGCGATCGTTTTGTTGCTGCGTTTCGTCGTGCTGCCGGAATCGTTGTTCTCGGCGCAACCACACCAGGCCGCCACGGTCGTGCGCCAGGCGGCCCTTCCCTTGCGTTACGCCGGCATGACTGCGTGCCGGGACTGTCACGAGGACCAGTATGGAGCCAAGCTCGCGGGCGCCCACCGTTCGATCGGTTGCGAGAGCTGTCACGGCCCCGCAGCGGCCCACGTCGCCAACAAGGACGACGCGGCGGCCACCCCACCCAAGCACCGGGACCGTGAGTTCTGCCTCGGCTGCCACGGTTTCCTGGCTTCTCGTCCCGACGGATTTCCGCAGGTGGTCGGACTGGAGCACAACGGGCGCAAGCGCTGCGTCGTCTGTCACGACGCACATGACCCGGTGCCGGACGAGCCACCGAAGGACTGCGGGCGCTGCCACGGCCGAATCGCCCGGATCAAGGCGCTATCGACGCACGCACAGCTCGCCTGCACGGACTGCCACCAGGTGGCCGAGCAGCACCTGCTGAAACCGCGGACGGCTCTGCCGACCAAGCCGAGCGCCCGCGACGATTGCGCAAGGTGCCACGACACCACCGCCACGGAACCGACGGCCGCGAAGGCGCGTGTCGATTTCAGCTCGCACGGTCGCGCGTATGCCTGCTCGCAATGCCATTACGCGCACCTGCCGGAGGGTCCCCAGTGAACAAGCGTGAATTCCTGAAGGACGTGATCCTGTTCTTCCCCGCGGCGGGAGTCATGCAGGCGCTGGCTTGCCAGGCGGCGGGCGAGAGGATGTCGGCTTCCGGCACGCTGCCGTACGACCCGTCCCAGCACTGGTATGGCATGGGCGTCGACGTCGACAAGTGCATCGGTTGCAACCGTTGCGTCGAGGCCTGCAAGGCTGAGAACTCCGTCCCGGACGAGCCGTACTACTTCCGCACCTGGATCGAGCGCTACACGGTCCATGCCGATGGCGAGGTCGAAGTGGAGTGCATCAGCACCAAGACGGCGGAGCAGAGGCTCGCCGACCAGAACGAACCGCTCGACCCGAGCGTCCTGCGCACGTTCTTCGTGCCCAAGCTGTGCAACCAGTGTGCGAACCCGCCGTGCGTGCAGGTCTGTCCGGTCGGCGCCACCTTCCAGACCCGCGATGGGGTCGTGCTGGTGGACGAAAAACGATGCATCGGCTGCCGCTACTGCATCCAGGCCTGCCCGTACGGCGCGCGCTACCTCAATCCGCAGACCCGCACCGCGGACAAGTGCACGTTCTGCTACCACCGGATCACCAAGGGGTTGCAGCCCGCCTGCGTCGAAGTCTGTCCGACCGAGGCGCGGATTTTCGGCGACCTGAAGGCACAGGCCAATCGTCTCGTCCGGTTCCAGCGCGAGAACGAACTCA
>DASUYI010000116.1:0-6598 GCA_036377475.1 Steroidobacteraceae bacterium
CCAGGAACACGTTTCGACGGAATAACGATCCATGTACAGAGTCGACAACGAGCCCGTGACCTTCACGCGCGACGTGGACGCGATCATCGTTCCGGCCGGTCTCGACGTGAAGATGCGGCAGGGCCAGCAGGGCTACATCACTCAGGCGCTCGGCGGCAGCTTCACCGTGTACGTCGAGGGCAACCTGTTCCGCATCGCAGGCAAGGACGCCGACGCGCTCGGCAAGGAACCAGCCGAAGTCCCGGAACTGCCGCCCAACGCGAGCGACGACGACGTCCGCAAGCTCGTGTGGGAGCAGATGAAAGGCTGCTACGACCCGGAGATCCCGATCAACATCGTCGACCTCGGCCTGGTGTACGACTGCGACGTCACGCAGGACGACGACGGCGGGCGCGTGGTCTCGGTCTCGATGACGCTGACTGCCCCCGGCTGCGGCATGGGGGACGTGTTGGTCGCCGACGTGCGCGAGAAGGTCGAGGTGATCCCGACCGTCAAGCGCGCCGATGTCGAGCTGGTCTTCGACCCGCCGTGGAACCAGTCGATGATGTCCGAGGCGGCGCGTCTACAGACGGGAATGATGTAACCATGCGCGAGGTGGCGATCGCGGCCGCCGTGACGTTGCGCACGGGCGCCCGGCCCGCATTCGGGTCGCAGGGACGCCGTGAACCCGTCCCTGGGGGCTCTGGGCTCGGCATCCATGCCTCGCACAGCCCTGCGACCCAAATCCGGTCCAGACGCCCGGCGCACCTCGGTCGCGCTGTCGCGTCGACCGCTCGCGCGCTGTCGCGATGACCACCTGGATCCGTGTCGCACCCGCCGCGGACATTGCGCCCGGTGACTACGCGTCGGTCGAAGTCGACGGCGTCTTCGTCGCGGTCTTCAACGTCGACGGCGAGTTCTTCGCGATCGACGACGTCTGCACGCACGACGGCGGCGGGCTCGCGGGGGGGGAGATCGAGGATCACCAGGTCATCTGCCCGCGGCACGGCGCGCGCTTCTGCCTGCGCACCGGCCAGGCGCTCACGCCGCCCGCGTACGAGCCCGTGCAGAGCTACCCGACGCGCGTCGGTGACGGCTACCTGGAGGTCGGCGGCGAATGAGCCTCGGCACGCTCAGCAAGAGCAAGGTGCAGGGCCTCGAGGCGAGCCGCAAGGCTGCGGCGGACACGAAGCGCCTAACGCTCGTGCGGCACGGCAAATCCGACCTGTCGCTGCCCGGCCAGCAGGACTGGGACCGCGTGCTCAACAAGCGCGGGCAACAGGACGCGCCCGAGATGGCGCGCCGGCTGCGCTCGCGCAAGCTGAAACCCGACCTCGTCCTCGCGAGCCCCGCAGTGCGCGCCCTCACGACCGCGAGCATCATGGCGCGCGAACTCAAGGTGCCGGCCGAACTCATCGCCCAGGACGAACGGCTGTACCTCGCGGACCCTGCCGCGATCGTGCAGGTCGTGCGCGAACTCGGCGGCGACGCGAAGCACGTCATGGTGTTCGGCCACAACCCGGGCATCACCGAGTGCGCAAATCGACTGTCGGCCGGCGATCAGATCGACAACATGCCGACCTGCGCCGTGTTCACGGCATGCTTCCGGCTCGACGAGTGGTCGCAGCTCGACTGGAAGTCCGGGCTCGAGGCCGAGTTCGATTACCCGCGCAACCTCGCGCAGGACAACACGCGGGAATCCGACTGACGGGACTCCAGGCATATCTCAGCCGCGACCGAAGACCGGGATCGCGGCGCCCGTGATCGCGCTCGCGTCCTCTGACGCCAGGAAAAGGATCACCCGCGCAATCTTCGCCGGGGCGACCCACTTGCTGAAGTCGGCCTTCGGCATGTCGAGGCGATTGCGCGGCGTGTCGATCGTGCCGGGCAGGATCGCGTTGACGGTGACGTTGCGGTCCTTCAGTTCCTCGGCCAACGCCTCGGTGAGCCGTTGCACGCCGGCCTTCGACGCCGTGTACGGGCCCATGCCGGGTCCCGCCTTGGCGGCCGCACCGGCCCCGATGTTGATGATGCGACCGCCGCCGCGCTCGAGCAGCGCCGGCAGCGCGCACTTGCAGCTCACCACGGCCGAACGCAGGTTCATCGCATAGAGCGCGTCCCAGGTGTCCAGACTGCCGCCTTCGACCTTTTCCCAGCGGAACCCGCCCGCGACGTTCACGAGCACGTCGATGCCGCCGAACCGCATCGCGGTCGCGGCCATGGCTTTGCGCGTGGCCTCCTCGTTCGCCAGGTCCGCGCCACCGAGCAGCAGGTGCTGTGACCCCGAAAACTCGCGCTGCATTTCGGCCGAGGGCTGCGCGACGTCGATCAGGGCGAGCCGCGCCCCCGCCTGGCCGAACGCGCGCGCGACCGCGGCGCCGAGCGCGCCGAACGCGCCGGTGATCACGACGACACGGTCCGAAGCAGCGTCTGGCATCGGTTCCTCCGCAAAGCGAGTGTCCAGTGTCTAGTGTCTAGGGTTCGGTACGAGGCGGCTGCGCCGCCGGAGCGAAGCAGTCGGCTTCCTACTAGCCGCTATTCACTATCCGCTATCCGCTTCCTCCTCAGCATTCCGGCACGTTGACCGCGAGCCCGCCCTGGCTCGTCTCCTTGTAGATCGTCGACATGTCGTGCCCGGTCTGCCGCATCGTCGCGATGACCTGGTCGAGCGTCACCTTGTGCGTGCCGTCGCCGCGCAGCGACAGCCGGGCCGCGTTGATCGCCTTGACCGCGCCCATCGCGTTGCGCTCGATGCAGGGAATCTGCACGAGGCCTGCGATCGGGTCGCAGGTGAGTCCGAGGTTGTGCTCCATGCCGATCTCGGCCGCGTTCTCGACCTGCTCGTTGGTGCCGTTCAAGGCCGCGACGAGGCCCGCTGCCGCCATCGAGCACGCCACGCCGACTTCACCCTGGCAACCCATTTCGGCGCCGGAAATGGAGGCATTGCGCTTGTAGAGCATGCCGATCGCGCCGGCGACCAGCAGGAAACGCAGGACGCCCTCTTCGCTCGCGCCGGGCTCGTACTTGCGGTAGTACGCGAGCACGGCCGGCACGATGCCCGCGGCGCCGTTGGTCGGTGCGGTCACGACGCGGCCGCCCGCGGCATTCTCCTCGTTGACCGCGAGTGCGAACGCATTGACCCACTCGAGCGCATCGAGCGGGCGCTCCTGCGACGATTCGACCAATAACCGGTGCATGCGCGACGCGCGGCGACGCACCTTGAGCACGCCCGGCAGCACGCCCGAGCCCTTGAAGCCGCGCTCGATGCACTCGTTCATCACGGACCAGATCCGCAGCAGTGCCGCACGCGTCTCGGACTCCGGCCGGAACGCGCGCTCGTTCGCCAGCACCAGTTCGTGGAGTTCGAGACCGTGGTTGCGCGCCACGTCGAGCAATTCCTGCGCCGAGCCGAACTGGAACGGCACCTCGACCTGCTGCGCCCCGACCGTGGTCTTGCCGAAATCGGCCGCGCGGACGATGAAGCCGCCTCCGGTCGAGAAATATTCGTCGCGGTGCAGGATCTCCCCGGCCGCATCGAGTGCCGTGAACCGCATGCCGTTCGGGTGCTGCGGCAAGGTCTGGTCGCGGTGGAACAACAAGTCGAGCGGCTCGTCGAACGCGACGTCCTTGTGGCCGCCGATGCGCAGCCGGCCCGTGCTGCGAATGCGCTCGAGCGCAGGCTCCATCGCCGCCGGGTCGATCGTCGCGGGCTCGTTGCCCTCGAGCCCGAGGAGCACGGCGCGGTCGGTGCAATGACCACGACCGGTCAGGGCGAGCGACCCATACATCTGGGCGACGACCTTGTCGGTGCGCTCGATCAAGCCTTTCGCCTCGAGATCGCGCACGAACGCACAGGCCGCGTTCATCGGTCCCATCGTGTGGGAGCTCGACGGCCCGACGCCGATCTTGAAGATGTCGAGGACGCTGAGATTCAAGTGACTAGTGGCTAGTGGCTAGTGGCTAGTGGCTAGTGTGGCAGATCGCGGGCACTGTCCGCTCATACCGACCATCAGCCAATAGCCACCAGCCACTTCCTCTATTCCATCGCCAGCAGCGAGGCGTTGCCGCCCACGGCCGACGTATTGACGGTGTAGGTCCGCTCGTGCGCGAACCGGTGCAGGTAGTGTGGACCTCCCGCCTTGGGCCCGGTGCCAGAAAGGCCGGAGCCGCCGAACGGCTGCGTGCCGACGACGGCGCCGATGATGTTGCGGTTGACGTACACGTTCCCGGCCGCGACGCGGCTCGCGACGCGACGCACGGTGCCGTCGATGCGGCTGTGGATGCCGAACGTCAGCCCGTACCCGGTGGCATTGATCGCATCGACCAGCGCCTCGAGGTCCCGCGACCGGTACGTGACGACGTGCATGACCGGCCCGAACCACTCGCGGTCGAGCACGGCGAGCGAATCGATTTCCGCCGCGAGCGGCGCGACGAACGTCCCGGCGCGCATCGCCGCGTTCGGTTGCAGCCGGTGGTGCCACGACGATTTCTGCATCACTTCCTGGGCGTGGCCTTCGAGCAGCGCACGGGCGCCTTCGTCGATGACCGGTCCCACGTCCGTCTCGAGGTAGGCCGGATCGCCGACGACGAGTTCTTCCATGTATCCGGCCAGCAGCCGCTTGACCTTCGCTGCGATGTCTTCCTGGACGCAGAGCACGCGCAGCGCCGAGCAGCGCTGGCCCGCGCTGTTGAACGCGGACTGGACCGCATCGATGACCACCTGCTCCGGCAGCGCCGAGCTGTCGACGATCATGGCGTTCTGGCCGCCGGTTTCGGCGATCAGCGTGCCGATCGGGCCGTTACGCGCGGCGAGCGTCCGGTGGATGATCCGCGCGGTTTCCGTCGAGCCGGTGAATGCGACGCCGGCGATGCGCGGATCGGCGACCGCGGCCGCGCCGACGACCGCGCCGTCGCCCGGCACCAGATGCAGCACTTCGGCTGGAACGCCGGCTTGCAGCAGCAGGCGCACGGCGTGCGCCGCGACGAGCGGCGTCTGCTCCGCGGGCTTGGCGATGACGGCGTTGCCCGCCGCCAGCGCGGCGACCACCTGGCCCGTGAAGATCGCGAGCGGGAAATTCCACGGGCTGATGCACGTGAACACGCCGCGGCCGTGCAGGCTCAGCTCGTTGCTTTCGCCCGTGGGGCCCGGCAGGCGCAGCGAGCCGCCGAACTCCGTGCGGGCCCGTGCCGCGTAGTAACGCAGGAAATCGACGGCCTCACGCACTTCGGCGACGCTGTCCGGGACAGTCTTGCCGGCCTCGCGCACGCACATCGCGATCAGCTCGGGCGTGTTTTCCTCGAACAGGGCGGCGGCCTTGTCGAGCGCTGCGGCGCGGACGTCGGCCGGCGCGGCGTCCCAGGCGGGCTGTGCCTCCACCGCGATGTCGATCGCCTGCGTGACCTGTCGGGGCGTCGCAGGGACGACGGTGCCGACGTGGTCGCCGTGATCGGCAGGATTGCGGATCGCGACGCTTGAGCCGCCGTGCTCTTCGCCGCCCACGAGCGGCGTGGCGACCCAGGGCCGGCGCGACACGCGCTCCATGCGCTCGGCCAGCGAGGCGAGCACCGAGCCGTTGACGAGGTGCACGCCGGCGGAGTTCCTGCGCTCCGGCCTGTAGATGTCGAGCGGCTGCGGAATGCGCGGGTGCACGCAGGTCTCGAACCGATCGACCATCTGCACGGGGTCGGCGATGATCGCGTCGATCGGCTCGTTCTCGTTGACGATGCGATTCACGAACGAGGAATTCGAGCCGTTCTCGAGCAGGCGTCGCACGAGGTACGGCAGCAGGTCCTCGTGGTTGCCCACGGGCGCGTAGACGCGGCACGGCAGCGCGAAGCCGTCCGCGCCGGTCACTTGCGCGTACAGTTCTTCGCCCATGCCGTGGAGCCGCTGGAACTCGAACTCGCGTTTGTACTTGCGCGCGAGCTCGGTGACCGCGGCGACGGTGTGCGCGTTGTGCGTCGCGAACTGCGTGTAGAGGTTCCTGCCCTCCTCCAGGACGATGCGGGCACACGCGAGGTACGAGACGTCGGTGTTCGGCTTGCGCGTGAACACCGGGTAGGTCGCCAGGCCGCGTTCCTGTCCGCGCTTGATCTCGGCGTCCCAGTAGGCGCCCTTGACGAGGCGCACGTGGAGCAGGCGCTTGGTCTCGTTGGCGAGCCGGATCAGGTAGCGCAGCAGCGGCACGGCGCGGCGCTGGTACGTCTGCACGGCGATGCCGAGGCCGTCCCAGCCGGCCAGCGACGGTTCCCGCGTAACGGCCGCCAGCAACTCGACGGTGAGTTCGAGACGCTCCGACTCCTCGGTGTCCAGCGTGAGCGCGATGCCGGCTTCGCGCGCGAGCCTGCATAGCTCCACGAGTCGCGGCGTGAGGTCGCTCAACACGCGCTGGCGATGGGACCGCTCGAAGCGCGGATGCATCGCCGAGAGCTTCACCGAAATGCTCGGCCGCGACTCGAAGTCCGGGTATTCGCCCGCGCGCGCCCCGAGTGCGCCGATCGCGGAACGGTACGCCTCGAAATAGCGGTCCGCGTCGGCCAAGGTGAGCGCGGCCTCGCCCAGCATGTCGAACGTGTAGCGGTAACGCCGGCTCTCGCCGGTCAACGAGTTGTCGAGCGC
>DASUYI010000117.1:0-11457 GCA_036377475.1 Steroidobacteraceae bacterium
GGTCGCGTCGCGGTGCCGATACCAGAGATTGACGGTGGCGACCCGCAATTCGGGTCCGCGGCAGTCGCGACCGACGCGCGGCTGACCGGACTGCGGCCACACGAACGGCGTCAACTGCAGCGCCACCGCGAGCGCCAGCAAGGCGAACACCCGCGGGGCTCGCAGCGCGAGCGCGGCCGGTGCGACGACCAGCGTCGCGGCAGCGAGTTGCCACCGAAAATGCGCGAACAGCTCGAACGGCCAACCGAGCGGGGCCAGCGCCACCGCGAGCGACGCAGCGCAAAGTCCCAGTACGGCGACGCCCACCGCGCGCCGCCGGACTGCCTTGGACATGCGCATGGGCCCGGACAGTAGAATCCCGCGCTGCGGTTCGCAACGGCAGGTGCAGTCGACGATGGACGATTCATGAAGCGCCGCGTCTCGCGTGCGACCCGCGTTGCGGCCGCGGCCCTGCTGCTGGTCGCGGGCGTCGTCGCCTGCGGCGGGCGCAGCCCCGACGCTGCACGGTCGAGCGATCGTCTGGCCGCGGTGCCGGTGGCGGCGGACTCGGTGACCGTGTCCGGCTTTTCGGCGGGCGGTTACATGGCCGTGCAGTTCCACGTCGCGCATTCATCGGTGGTCCGTGGCGCGGGCATCTTTGCCGGCGGGCCCTACGCCTGCGCCCAGAACTCGCTGGCCGATGCGCTCGGGCGCTGCATGCGCGGCGACGACGACATTTCCGCCGACGAGCTCGCGAGCCTCACGAGCCAACTCGCGCTCGACGAGGAGATCGACCCGATCGCGGGGCTCGCGGACGACCGCGTGTTCCTCTGGCACGGCAGCGCCGACGACGTCGTCGCACGCCCGGTGGTCGATGCGCTGCAGGCGTACTACGCGACACTGGTCGCACCCGACGCAATCGAGCGCGTCGAGTTCGACGGCGCGGCCCACATCTTCCCGGCGGACGATCCGTCACTGGCGGCGTGCGGCGCGACGGCTGAGCCGTTCGTCGGCCATTGCCGCTACGCGGGGGCGCGCGAAATGCTCGAGCACCTGTACGGACCGTTCGGCGCGCAGGGTGCGCCACTCCGCGCGGGCGAACTGCGCGTCGTGAACCAGTCGCCGTACGTCGCCGCGACGGGCGCCGCAGGACTCGCCGAGCGGGGATGGCTCTATGTGCCGGCCGCCTGTGCCGGCAAGGGGGCCCCGGGGCGATGCCGCTTGCACGTGGTGTTTCACGGCTGCAAGCAGGGCGCGTCGTACGTGGACGACGTCTTCGTACGTCGCTCCGGGTACCTGGCCGCGGCGGATGCGGGCAGCGTCGTGGTGCTGTTTCCGCAGGTCGAACCGAGCTTCCAGCCGCTCAACCCGAACGGCTGCTGGGACTGGTGGGGCTACGACAGCGACGCCTACGCGACCCGGCGCGGCCCCCAGGTCATGGCCATCAAGGCGATGGTCGACGACCTGCTCGGGGCCGCCGCGGCGGAGAGGCTCGGGGAGTGATCAGTAGGCGGAGGACGCGCGGGCCCGCAAAGTGCAGTAGGCCACTTCGAGGCGCCGGACGCCCTTGATGCGACGCGAGGTGCGGCGCACTTCGCGGACCAGGCGCAACGGCAGGTTGAAGGTTTCGTTGGGTCCGCCGGCGCAATAATCCTCGGCGACGCCCAGGTGCAGCACGGTGACGTGCTCGAGATCTGCGCGCATGTAGACGGCGACACCGATCGGGCGCTGGGTCGAGCGCTCGATCGCAA
Organism: Steroidobacteraceae bacterium; assembly: GCA_036377475.1. GTDB lineage: Bacteria > Pseudomonadota > Gammaproteobacteria > Steroidobacterales > Steroidobacteraceae > RPQJ01. Next base: position 1,731 of record DASUYI010000117.1, read on the forward strand.
AAAGGCATTGCACGTCGGGCAGGGACGCCACGCGCACGCGCAGGCCTTCGCCGTCGTCGTAGATTTCAGGCGGACCGTACCGGTCGATGACGTCGACGATGTCGCGCGCCACGCGCTCCTGGCAGCCGTTGAAGAACAGCAGCCGCTCGAGAGCGTGACGCCTGTGTCGCGCGACGCGCGACGCGAAATCCACTGCTCCCATCGGATCTCCCCGGGGCGCAACCGCGGCATTGGAAGGGCAGTCGATGATGCGTGCTCGACGGAATTATGTCGAGCGGAAATTGCCAGTTTCGTTGCGGCAGCGCAACACAACCGGCCTTGAACCGCGGGGATGCCTCCCGCCTTAAAAGTTTGAATTGGCTCGTATTTCTGGCATCCCACGGTGGAGTCGGGGTGCGCCATGGCGTGCAATGCCAAGACATGTCCGCCGCCTCCAAGATCCGGCATCTCGCCGTCGTTTCGCCCGCGTCCCCGACGACCGCGTCGCCGTCGGGTCCGGACGTCGCGCCCGTCGCGCGCGACGGCGTGCTCGTGGACGTCGTGGCGCTCACCGCGGACATGACCCTGTTCCAGTCGGTCAGGGAGGCGGTCGGCGAGCGCAACCCGGTCTGGCGCGCACGCACCGCCGACGAAGCGGCCGACCTGCTGATCACCGGCCGGTGCGGCGTGCTGCTGATCGACATGGAGTCCGTATCGAGCCGCGGCGTTGCGCTGATCGAGCAGATCGTCGAGCAGTTTCCCGACGTGGTGGTCTGCGTGGCCGGCACGCGCGAGGACGAACCGGTGCTCGTGCCGCTGATCAGCGACGGCCTCGTCTACCGGTTCGTGCACAAGCCGGCCAGCGCGCGGCGCGCCGCGATGTTCCTGCAGGCGGCGATCAAGCGTCACCTCGAGCACCGCGGCGGGCAGCGGGCAGACGAGGCCCGATCGTTGCTTCGCTCGCTGACGCGAGCGCCCGCCGGCCTGTCCCGGAAGTACTTCCTGGCGTTCGTCGCAGTATGCGCAGCGCTGGTGTCGCTGCTGTTCATCGGCGGCAACCCGCGCGTGCCGGCCGATGCGCAGACACCGACCCCGGAGCAGGCGGCCACGCCGCCGCCCGACCCGATTCCCACCGTTGCGTCACAGCGCGCAGACCCGGTGCTGTCGCGGGCACGGGCCGCGCTGCAGGCCGGCCGGCTCGAGTCGCCACAGGGTCGCAACGCACTCGACCTGTTCGAAGCCGTGCTGCTCGCGCAGCCGGACCACGTCGAGGCCCGCGCGGGACTCGAGAAGACCGTCGACGCGTTGCTCGGGCGGGCGCGTTCGAATGCCGCGGCCGGCCGCAAGGCCGAGGCCGAGCGCGTACTGCAGCGCGTGCTCGCCGTCGTTCCGGAGCACGAGGGCGCGAAGCGCCTGCTGCTCGAGGTGAACCCGCCCGACCTGCCCTCGCGGCAACTCGCTCGCGAACAGGTGGCGGAAGTGCGCCAGCGCGAAGTGCTCGACGCCGCCAGTCGTGCCGGCGCGCAGGACCGACTGCCACCCGCGATGCCGCCGCCGGCCGCCTCCGGCCCCCTGCCCGAGCCGGTGTCCTCGGCCTACCTGGCGCGTGCGCGGAGCGCGCCGCCGCCGAAGCCCATCGTCACGCGCGCGTCGGTGGAAACCGATCCCCTCTCGCCGCGCTACGTGAACACGGCCCCCGCGAAACGTGTGGCGAGCTGGCGCCGTCACCCGCCGACCGGAAACGATGTGCCGGTTCGTGCGTCGCTGCCGATCGCGGGGCTCACGAGCGAGACCGCGGCGGAAGCCCGCACGCCGCCGCTGGCCGTCACGCCAGCGGTGCCGGCCGACGCATTCGACCGCGTGCACGCGCCCGACCCGGTGTATCCGCCGCAGGCGCTGCGGCAAGGGACGCGCGGCTGGGTCGAACTCGAGTTCACCGTGACTTCGGCCGGTGCCGTGCGCGACATCCAGGTCGTCGGCGCCGAGCCCCACGGCGTCTTCGAACAGGCCGCCGCCGACGCGCTCGCGCAGTGGCGTTTCCGGCCGCGTCTCGTCAACGGCCAGCCCGTCGCGCAGCGCTCGACGATCAAGCTTCGGTTCGACGTCGACGACTGACGTGCAGCGTGCCGAGCCGGTACGCGACCAGGGCCCAGGCCGCCGCAATGCCCGCGCCCACCCAGGCGATGCCGACGAGACCGAGGTCGAACGTCGACTTGAGCAGGGCGTGCAGCGAGGCCGACGTCGCGTCGCCGCCGCGATAGACGAACGTGTCGATCAGGCTCTTGGCCTTGTACTTCTCCTCGCGCGTGACGACGGTGTACAGCGTGTCGCGCGACGGTCGCGCGATCGAGTACTCGCCGACCCGGCGCACGACCATCACGCCGATCAGCACGGCGAAGGTGGGCAGCAGCGCGAGCGTGGCGAAGCCGAACATCATCGCGACCGGCACCAGCACGATCAGCGCGCGGAACCCGAGCCATCGATAGAGGCGCCCGAACAGGAACAGCTGCACCGTCAGCGACGCCGCCTGCACCCAGAAGTCGAGCGTGTTGAAGAACTCGGTGCGGGCGTCGCGGTCCGCGAACGTCGCGGCGACGGGGGCCTGCTGCTCGAGGTAGAGAAAAGTCGACGCCCAGGTCAGCAGCAGCACGAACACGGCGATCAGCGCGAGGTCTGGCGAGGTCACCACCTGGCGGAACGCCGCGAGCGCGCCACCGCCAAGACGCGCGTCGGGATCGGCCATCGCGTCCGCATCGCGCGTGCCGTGTCGGCGGTGCCATCGCAGCACCGCGAGCATGAAGCCGAGTCCGACGGCAAGCAGCGTCGCGGAGACGAGCAACAGGTTGACCGTGCCGATCGGCTGCGCGAGCTGCTTGCCGAGGAACGGCCCGAAGAGGCCGCCCAGGCTCAACCCAGCAGCGATCACGCCGAACAGGCGGCCCGCCTGCTCGCGCGTGAACACGTCGGCCATCAGGCTCCAGAACACCGCGACGACGAACAGGTTGAAGACGCTGACCCAGACGAAATAGACGCGCGCGATCCAGGTGTGGTCCTCCTGTGCGTTGAACCACGCGTAGAAGCAGACGATGTTGAGGATGAAGAACAGGTACACCCACGGCAGGAACACCGTGCGCCGGAAGCGCGAGGTGAGCCAGCCGTAAAGCGGTTGCACCGCCAGCATCGCGGCGAACGTGCCCCAGAACAGCGCGGGCAGCGTTTCGACGCCCGAGGTGAGCCCCATCGTCTCGCGGATCGGCCGCAGGATCGAATAGCTCGAGAACATCGCGAACACGCAGGCGAACGCGGCGAGGAGCCCTGGCAGTTCGGCCGGTTGCGCGTTGATGGCCGCCGCGAGGCGCGCGCGCGCGCTCACGCGGCGAGTCCCGGCTCGATGCGACCGTCGTGCGTGGACATGCCGCCGGGCGCACCGGCGGTCTCGAATTCGGTGAAAATCATCGCGCGAATCGCCCTCAGGCGATTCGCTGCCCCGCGGGCGCCTCGCCTTGCTGGTGGACCTGGCCCGACGCGACCGGCGGCTGCGCCTCGCGCAGCAGCTTCACGCAGGCCTTGACGACGCGTGCATCGTACCGGCGTCCGGCTTGCGACTGAAGTTCTTCGATGCAGGCCGGCACGCTGAGCGCCGGGCGGTGCGGTCGCGGCGCGAGCATCGCTTCGACCGTGTCGGCGACTGCGACGATGCGCGCCTCGAGCAGGATGTCCTCGCCCTTGAGGCCGCGCGGATACCCCGAGCCGTCGAGCCGCTCGTGGTGCTGGCGCACGACCTCGGCGACGGGCCACGGGAACTCGATGTTGCGCAGGATCTCGTAGCCGCGTTCGGCATGAGTCTTGACGAGTTCGAACTCGGACGGCGCGAGCGTGCCGGGCCGCCAGAGCAACTCGCGCGGGATCTGCAGCATGCCCACGTCGATCAACTGGCCCATGACGCGCAGGCCGCGCACGGAGTGCCCGGGCAGGCCGAGCGCGTCACCGAGGCCTGCGGCGTAGTCCGCAACACGCTTCGACCGGCCGACCTTGCAGGCGTCCTGGGATTCCGCGAGCAGCGCGAGCGACTCGATCGCGCCGAACATCACGCGTTCCATGTGATCCATCGCGCTGACGACTTCGGCGTCGGAGCGGCGCCGCCGCAGCAGCCGCCAGGCGGCGTCCGCGACGTGCGCGACGTGGCGTCGATCGTCGTCGTCGTAGGGACGCGGCGCATCGGCGATCACGAGTGCGCCCGTGAGCCGGCCGCCGTCGAGCAGCGGCATCACGAGCTGGCGGTTCAGGACGTCGGGCAGCCCGGCGAGACGCAACGAGCCCGTCGGCTCGCTCGACTCGCGCACGACGGGCCGTTGTGCGCCGATGCATTCGTGCAGCGCCGTGTCCTGCGGCGGTGCGCCGCGCCAGCGCGTCAGCGCGGTCAGCGGTTCGAGCGCGTCCCCGCTGCGTCGCGCCACGAGTTCGACGGTCGGCACGTCGGCCCCGACCAGGAACAGGAACGCGATCGGGCTCTGTGTCAGGTCCTGTGCGAGCTGCAGCGCGCGGTCGAGGATCTCGTTCTCGGTCAGCGAGTGAGCCCGCTGCGCGATTTCGAGCAGGCGACTCACGCGCTGCTGGTCGTGTTCGTTGCGTTCGGCCTCACGCCGCCAGGTCGAGACGTCGCGTGCGCTGACGACGCGCCATTCGGCATCGCCGTCCACGGCCGCGAGCGAGACTTCGACGTCGAACGTCACGCCGTCGGGGCGACGCCAGCGCGTCTCGTAGCGCTGGACACCTTGCGCGGTCACGGCCGTGGTCCGGATGGTCGCCTCGGCTGCCTCGGCGTCTTCGAGCGACTGCAGCGTCAGGGTCGTGAGGGCTCGAGCGTCGGTCGCCAGCAGCGCGAGCAGTGCGCGGTTGCCGTACTGGATGCGTCCGTCGGCGTCGACGAGACCGCATGCCTCGGGCGCGGCTTCGAGCGCACGGGCCTCGCGCGCGAATGCACGTTCGCGCTCCGCGAGCGCGATTTCGTCCGTGACGTCGCGCGCCGTCACCAGCCAGCATGCCCGACCGGCGTACGACGTCGACAGGCGCCGCAGCTCGAGCTTCGCATCGGAACCGTCCTGGCGTCGCCACGCGACGACGGTCTCGCGCACGGCATCGTCAGGGAAGCCGGCACCGCGCAGGACATCGGTAAACGGCTTGCCTCGCAGCGCGGCCGGCTCCAGCGCGACCAGCGCCGCCGCGCTGTCGCTCGCGGCGTGCACGAGCTTCGATTCCGTGTCGACGAGAAAGGTCGGCGTCGGTTGCGCGGCGAATGCACGCTCGGCGTCGCCGGCGGCCGCCTGTGCACGCGCACGTGCCGTCTGCAGTTCGGTCAGCCGCGTTTCGAGCGTCGCGAGCCTGGCGAGTTCGACGCGGCTCTCCTCGGCGGCGCCGCGCGAGGCCGCTGCGGCCGCGTCCTCGGCCTGCTTCTGCGCCGATTCGGCGGCAGCCCGTGCCTGTTTGTGCGCGCTCTCGAGCTCGCGGATGCGCAGCTGCAGCTCGCGCACGCGCACCGATTCGGCCGCGGCGAACTCGGTCCGGGCACGCGACTCGCGCTCGGCGCGCTCGCGCGCGACCCGTTCCGACGCGGCAAGCTGCTGGTTGGTCGCCTCGAGCTCGCGCAGTTGCTTTTCGAGGTCGCTCAGGCGGCGGCGGTCCTGTTCACGCCGGTCGAGCAGTTCGGGCACGAGCGCGGGCATGCGCATCGTGCCGGAGCCGGGCGTTTCGTCGATCGCGTCGACGAGTTCCTCGAGCGTGGCCCCGCGCGCCAGAAAGCGCTGCGCACCGACTTCGGCCGCGAAGGCCTCGTACTTCGGGCCCTCGACGCGGAACGAGTGCAGCACGAACGGCAGGTGCAGGTACGACGGGTCTTCACGCAGGCGCCGGCAGAGGGCGAATCCGTCCAGGCGCGGCAGCTGGACGTCGCTGACGACGGCGTCGGGCGTGTCGGCACGAATCGCGTCGAGTGCTTCGACGCCGGTGCGCGCCTTCAGGACGCGGTGGCCGCGCGACTGCAGCACGCTCTCCACCGCGTTCAGGTCCTGGTCGCGTTCGTAGGCCAGCAGGACAGTCTTCATCGAGGGGTCCAAGCTCCGTGCGGGGCGTGGCGCGCGGGTCCGGCCGCCGGTCCGACGCCCCTGTTATTGCGCGGCGAGTATGCGCCCGCCGCGTCGCGGCACACCAACCTGGGCCGCCGGTCAGTCGACACGCGTCACAGATTGCCCGAGGCCGGCGCGTTCGAGTGAGTCGCGCGTCACACGCGCGTCGTCACGAACGCCGCCGCGTGCGCGCGTAGAATCGACCCCGGGGACCGGAGGAGGTCACATGGCGCGCAGCACAGCGGTCTCTTGGGTGGCGGTCGTCGCGGCGGTCGCCGCGGGCTGCGCGGTGCACTGGGACGTCGAAACCTACGCGGTCCCCGGGTCCGACGTCGCGAGCCGGCAGACCTACTTCTGGAAGGGCGGCGATTTCGCGGCCTCGTCGCTGGATCCGGCCACGATCGCGACGGCAGCGTCGCAGATCAGGAGCGCCGTCGTCGAGGAACTTGCGCACAAGGGATTCCGCGAGGTGTCGAGCGCCGAGGCCGCCGACCTCGTGGCGAGTTTCCAGGTGTCGGGCATGCGCAGATTCGTCGTGGAGGATTCGACTCGTGTCGGCGCGCCCTCGCCCAACACCGTGCTGAGCCCGAGCGAGGTGCAACCCCCGCCCGCCTCGTCGGTGCCGCGCGAAGTGCCGGTGCGCGAGGGCTCGGTGATCGTGTTCCTCGACGATCCGAAGCTCGGCAAGCTCGCCTGGCGCGGCGAAGTCGCCGAGCAGATCCGCGCGAGCTCGCCGGAGCAGACGACCCGGATCATCGTGCAGATGGCGCGACAGATCGCGCGCGAAGTGCCGGCCCGCGCGGGCCGCTGACTTCAGCGCCGGACGACCAGCAACGCGCCGGCCACCAGCAACGCGGCGCCGAGAAGCCGCGTCGCGGAGATCGGCGCGCGCGGAAAGCCCAGGATGCCGAACTGGTCGACCAGCAGTGCCATGACCAGTTGCCCGGCCAGGACGAACGCGATCAGCGCGAGCGCGCCGATGCGCGGACCCAGCAGCGTCGTACCGACGACGTAGGCGCCGCCAAGCAGGCCGGCGAGCCAGGCCCACCCCGGGACTTGTCCGAGCGAACCCGAACCGACGCGGGGAGCCAGGGTCCAGGCGCAAACCAGTAACGCCACGAGACCCACCACGAAATTGATGACCGACGCCCAGAGCGGCGAGCCGAGCGTGCGACCGACCGTCGCGTTCATGCCGACCTGCACCGTGAGTCCGGCGCCCACGCCGACCGCGAGCAGGTAAGGCCAGTACGTTCCGAACATCGTGCCCGTCTCCCTCGTCGTCGTAGTCCGGGTCATTCGAGCCGGTCGAGCCACCGACGCATCAGCCAGAAGCAGAGCGCGATTGCGGCGGCCCAGGCGGCGAGGCTCGTGGCGAGCGCGAGCGCCGTGTCTGCCTCGAGCAGGCCCCAGCGCGAGAGGATCTCACGCCAGTCGTGATGCGTCGCGGGGTCGAGGCCGCCGATCAGCGGCAGCGCGAGTGCTCGAGCGTCGCCCATGTAAGTCGCGACGTTGCGCACGCTCTCGCATGCCCAGCCCGCGGTCAGCGCGAAGCCGAGCGTGTGTCGGCGTCGCGCGAAGTGCCAGGCGGTCGCGAACGGGAAGACGAGCTGCCCGAATGTGCCGCCGTAGACGGACAGTCGGTCGGAGACGAGTCCAACGATCAGGTGTCCGGCCTCGTGAAAGGCCAGGTTGGCGTGGTCGACGATCGGCACGAAGCGGTCGCCGGTGGAGGCGCGCACCATCAACCACAGCACGAACAGCATGGCACCGATCGCGGTTGCGGTGCCGAGCGGAGGCCAGGCGTGCGCCCGCTCGTCGAGGACGACGACAGGGCCGGGGTCGCCGACGCGGCGCGCGGGTTGCTGCGCGCCGTCGTCGCTCAGGCAGCCCCCGTCGTCGCGGCGGGTGGCACGCCGCGTCGCGGCCAGCCTTGCCAGACCAGGGCGCCGATGCCGAGCACGAGCGCCGCGAACGTGATCCAGCCGCCGACGAACGGCACCTGGCCGACGAGCCACAGCGCGATCACCGCCGCGAGCAGCGCCCCGACGCGCCAGCCCGTCGTGACCGGCTGCTCGCTCCGGACCAGTGCGAGCCCCTTCCGGCCGACGAACAGAGCCGCCGTGACCCAGCCGAGGAACAGCAGCAGCAGGTACAGCATCAACAGGATCAGCGCGAGCGGGATGCCGACGATGGTGATCAGCAGCAGCACCGCGAGCACGGGCAGGCAGAACAGCACCACGAACCCGAGGCCGAGGCTGCGCAACGGCTCGCGGCCGATCCAGTCGGCGGCCCGCGCCGAGTACGCCGGGAATGCGAGCGTGAACAGCACGCCGGCGACGAACACGCCGAGGATCCAGAGGAACGACCCCACGCCGTGCGCGACGGTGGGCCCCCGGTGCACGGCGTCGCCGTCGTCGAAGTGCACGGAAATGTCGGCCTCGTGGAACTCGACGCCCCCGAGGATTTCGGCGCCCTCGGGGACGACCGGCTCGCGCTCCGCGTGCACGATCAGCTTGCCCCCGATTCGGGTCGCCGGACCGATCTGCACCTTCTCGGCGCGCACCTCGGCGTCGCCGTGCACCGTGCCGTCCACGCGCACGTCGCCGCCGGTCGCCTGCAGGTAGTCGTGCGTGTTGCCTTCGAAGCGGATGCGACCACCGCTCAAGGTGAGCGCGCCGGTCACGACGGTGGCAGGACCCACGGTGACGTCACCGCCCGCGACGCGCGCATTGCCCGACACGATCGCGTCGAGTTGCACTTCGCCGCCTGCGGCGTAGAGGTCGTCGCCGACGGCCCCGCCGATCGAGACTTCGCCGCCGGCCGTGACGAGATCCCCCCGTACCTCGCTCGCGGTGGTGACGTGGCCGCCGGCGAGGAACGCATCGCCGGCGACGGCGTCGGTCAGGTTGAGGGCACCGCCCGCGCCGAAGTAATCCGAGCCGAACTGATGGGTCACGACGTCGCCGTCGTGGTGCTCGAAGCCGCAGCCCCCGAGCGTGAACAGGAGCGCGAGCGCACCCATGGCCTTCCCGACCGGTCTCATGATCTCGTCTCCTTCCGCCGTGGCCGCTGCGGCACGCACGGAGTCATCCAGGCCATCGAGATCAGTCTAGGGCATGCAGGTGCCGCGCGAAATGCGCTGCAGGGGGGCTCGGCCCGGACGCCGCACGGCTCGTCGCGTGCGGCGATGGAAAAAGCCGCGGGGCTTGCGCACCGCGGCTTCGAAGAGGGTCTTCCCTGACGGCCCGCGTCGTCCCCCGGTCGGGCCCTCCCTGTCCTGGTGCCGCCCGGTCCCCCACTTGCGGCTGGTTGGGCGTTTTACGCGCTGACCGTCGCGTCGTCACCTTGCAACGCAATAAACATCGCGTTTCGATGCGTTTCAGCCAACATGTGGCGCCTGGACAACGGCGGCGTTCAGGGCCGGGTGGCGAATCCCTCGGCCATGTAACCGGCAAAGCGAGGGACCCTTTTCAGGTAGTAGTGCTCGACTGCCTCGACGCGAAGACCGCTGGCCCGCACCAGCCCCACGGTGTCGCGATCGAGGTGGCAACCGCCGCCGAGGCGCTTTTGCAGCGGCGTCAGTCGCCGCTGCCAACGTGCAACCGCCGGCTCCGGTGCAAGCCCGT
>DASUYI010000118.1:0-4716 GCA_036377475.1 Steroidobacteraceae bacterium
GGCGCCCAGGCGACCGCGAATCCAGCGGTCCGCCACCGAGTACTCGCACGGTCCCGTGGCGAGCGCCGCCGCGTGTTCCTCGGTGTTCATCAGCACGTAGCGTGCGGCGTTCCAGAGCTTGTTGCAGAAATTGCGGTAGCCCTCGACCCGGCCGAGGTCGAAGCGTATGTCGCGACCCATCGTCGCGAGCGCGGCGAAAGTGAAGCGCAGCGCGTCGGTGCCGAACGAGGGAATGCCGTGCGGGAACTGCTTGCGCGTGGCCTTCTCGATCGAGGCCCGCATCTGCGGCTGCATCAGGCCGCTCGTGCGCTTGGCGACGAGCGACTCGAGGTCGATGCCGTCGATCAGGTCGAGCGGGTCGATGATGTTCCCTTTCGACTTCGACATCTTGTTGCCGTGCTCGTCGCGGATCAGCCCGGTGATGTAGACCTCGCGGAACGGCACCTCGCCCATGAACTCGAGGCCCATCATGATCATGCGGGCGACCCAGAAGAAGATGATGTCGAAGCCCGTGACCAGCACGGAAGTCGGGTAGAACACCTGCAGTTCGCGCGTGGCTTGCGGCCAGCCGAGCGTCGAGAACGGCCAGAGCGCCGAACTGAACCACGTGTCCAGCACGTCCTCGTCCTGGCTGAGTTCCACGGCCCGGCCGTGCCTGGCCGTTGCCTGCTGCTGCGCCTCCGTCTCCGTGCGCGCGACGTAGACGTTGCCCTGGTCGTCGTACCAAGCGGGAATGCGGTGTCCCCACCAGAGCTGGCGGCTGATGCACCAGTCCTGGATGTTCAGCATCCACTGGAAGTACGTCTTCGCCCAGTTGTCCGGCACGAAGCGGATGCGGCCGTCCTCGACCGCACGGATCGCGGGTTCTGCCAGCGGCGCGATCCGGACGTACCACTGGTCGGTGAGCCAGGGCTCGAGCACGGCACCGCTGCGGTCGCCCCTCGGCACGGGCAGCGTGTGCGGCTCGACCTTTTCGAGCAGTCCCGCGGCCTCGAGGTCGGCGACGACGCGCTTGCGGGCCTCGAACCGGTCGAGACCGCGGTAGGCCGGCGGGACCTCGTCGTTCAGCGCCGCGTCCGCGGTGAGCACGTTGAGCATCGGCAGCCCGTGCCGCTTGCCGATCTCGTAATCGTTGAAGTCGTGCGCCGGCGTGATCTTGACGCAGCCGCTGCCGAAGGCGGGGTCGACGTAATCGTCGGCGATGACCGGAATGATTCGCTCGACGAGCGGCAGGCGCACCTCGCGGCCCACCAGGTGCCGGTAGCGCTCGTCTTCCGGGTGCACGGCGACGGCGGTGTCGCCGAGCATCGTCTCCGGACGCGTGGTCGCGACGACGAGGTGCCCGCTGCCGTCGGCGAGCGGGTAGCGCAGGTGCCAGAGCTGCCCGGCTTCCGGTTCGGAGACCACTTCGAGATCGGACAGGGCCGTGTGCAGCACCGGGTCCCAGTTCACGAGACGCTTGCCCCGGTAGATCAGGCCGGCCTCGTGCAGACGCACGAACACCTCGAGCACGGCGTCCGAGAGGCTCGCGTCCATCGTGAAGCGGTCGCGCGACCAGTCGACCGAGTCGCCGAGCCGGCGCATCTGGCGCGAAATCGTGTCGCCCGACTGTTCCTTCCACTGCCACACGCGCTCGACGAACGCGTCGCGGCCGAGGTCGTGACGGTTGCGACCCTCGCCGTTCAGTTGCCGCTCGACCACCATCTGCGTCGCGATCCCCGCGTGGTCGGTGCCCGGCTGCCAGAGTGCGCGGTCACCGTCCATGCGATGCAGGCGCGTGAGCACGTCCATCAACGTGTGCTGGAACGCGTGCCCCATGTGCAACGTGCCCGTCACGTTGGGCGGCGGGATCATGATGCAGTAAGGCGGGCCGTCACCGGCGGGCGCGAACCAGCCCGCCGCTTCCCAGGCGGCGTAGGTGCGGGATTCGATATCGCGGGGGGAGTAACTCTTGTCCATCGACACCCTTTAAGGAACCTCTGATTCACTCCCGCATGAGGCGCGTTCCCGATTTTCGCCGCGGGCATTGTCGCTTCGTCGGTCGTGGATCGACATCCACTCGGTCCTCGCTTCGCGCCCGTGGCGAAAAGTCGCACTCGGTCGCGCCCATGGGGGAGTCAATCAGGGGTTCCAACATGAACCCTCGATTATAGGGACACCGCCCCGGCCGCGGCGGGAGTGGTCGCGCGAAGCGCGGACAAGGACGACTAGTTGCTACGGCCCGGGCCGTGGAAGTGCTCGGCGATCACCTTGGCGATCAGCCCCGGCAGCTCGGCCTTGAGCCGGTCCGAGACCTGCTCGAGCAACAAGGCCTCCATCTCGCGCAGGGCGTTGTGGACCAGTTCATCGGCCTGTTCGTGGATCATCGCCGTCAGGTGCGCTTCGAGTTCGCCCAGGAACAGCGCCGTGTCGTCGATGAACTTGGACGCGCGCCCGTCCGACTCGACGATGTCGGTCAGGACGGGAATGTCCTCGGATGGCTGTGTGCCCATCGTTCGCTCGACGCTCCGTGCGACTAGAGGGGGTGCGCTTCGGGAGTGCAGCCCGCATCACGATAGACGCGCCAGCGCTGACGACCCGCCCTCTTGCCGTCCTCGTCGCCGCCGACGACGTCACAGACCCGAGCATAAGCGGAAAAATCCGCGGGTGCATCGGGCGCGAGGTTGATCAGGACGTCGCGGTGCGTCCCGGGCAGCGAGGAACTGCCGACCAGCACGGGCGTGAGCGCAGCGACTTCGGGATCGGCGGGCCAGACGCCGTGCGGCACGAAGCTGCCGTCGGCCCAGGTCCAGAGCAACTCGTCGAACTCGGCGGTTTCGGCCGGGCTCGCCGTACGCACGACGACCTTGAGGCCCTGCTCGTAGGCATTCTCGGCGAGCCGGCAAGCGGCCACGAGGCGCGAGCGTCGGTCCGTCGCCCCGAGCGGGTAGAAGTCGACCTTGGTTCCCGTCACGGCGTGCGGGTGCGGGCGGTCTCAGGCCCGGCCGATCAGGAAGTCCATCAGCAGCGGCACCGGACGGCCGGTGCTGCCCTTGTGCGTCCCGGTGAGGTACGCCGTGCCGGCGATGTCGAGGTGCGCCCACCGCAGCCCCTCCGTGAACTTCGCCAGGAAGCAGGCCGCCGTGACCGCCCCGCCCTCGCGCCCGCAGGCGTTGGCGAAGTCGGCGAAGTTGCTCTTGAGCTGCTCGTGGTATTCCTCGGCGAGTGGCATGTGCCAGCAGCGGTCTTCGGCGCGCTGGCCCGCCGCCGTGAGCTCGCCTGCGAGTTCGTCGTCGTTGCTCATGACGGCCGACAGGTGCGCCCCGAGCGCGATCACGCACGCGCCGGTGAGCGTGGCGATGTCGACCACCACCGCCGGCTTGAAGCGCCGCGCGTAGGTGAGCGCGTCGCAGAGGATCAGCCGGCCCTCGGCGTCGGTGTTGATGATCTCGATCGTCTGGCCCGACATGCTCTTCACGATGTCGCCCGGCTTGGTCGCCCGGCCGCTCGGCATGTTCTCGCACGCGGGCACGATGCCGACGAGGTTGAGCTTGAGTCCCAGTTCGGCCGCCGCCTTGATCGTGCCGAACACGCTCGCGGCGCCGGTCATGTCGAATTTCATTTCATCCATGCCGGGCGGCTGCTTGCGAGAAATGCCGCCGCTGTCGAAGGTGACGCCCTTGCCGACCAGCGCGACCGGCGCTTGACCGGCGCGACCGCCGTCGTAACGCATCACGATCAGCTTCGCGGGCTCCTCGGTGCCGTTGGTGACCGAGAGGAACGAGCCCATCTTGAGGCGCTTCAGGTCGCGCTCCTCGAGCACCTGCGTGCGCACGGCCGGATAGCTGCGCGCGAGTTCCCTTGCCTGCTGCGCCAGGTACGTCGGCGTGCAGACGTTGGCCGGCAGGTTGGCGAGATCGCGCGTGAGCGCGGCGCCCACGGCGATGGCCTGGCCGTGCGCGAGCCCGCGCTGGGCCTGCGCCTTCTGCCCGGACTCGCGCACCGCGAACCCGAACGCCTTGAGCGCCGGCTCCGGTTGCTTGCGCGAGCTGCGGATCGCCGGTACGCGATAGAGCGCGGCGCCGAGCGCCTCCGCGGCCAGTCGGGCGTCGTAGTAATCGTCGGCGGGTTCGACCGCCTCGCCGAGGTAACTCACGGCGTCCTTCGCGCCGGTTTTCGCAATCGCGCCGAGCGCGGCCACGAGCGCCTTGCGGTACTGCTTGCGGCCGAACTTGGCCTTGCGCCCGAGGCCGACCACCAGCACGCGCTCGCAGGGCAGGGTGTCGGTGTCGACCATCCGCATCTCGCCCGCCTTGCCGCGCACGTCGCCGCTCTTGAGCAGTCGCGTGAGCCGACCCTTGAGCGCGTCGTCGATCAGCGCGCCCGCGCCGGTAAAGCCGCCGCCTTCGTGCACGCCGACGATGGCGCAATCGGTCTTCTGTCGGACGGGCGAGGCGGTGACGACGAACTGACGCATGAATCGACTGTCCCTTGGAGGGGCGGCCGGGCGTGCTACGCGGGGGTGCGTATGCGGCGCTCGAATCGCCCGTTAGACTGCGAGCTTGCGCATCTCTTACGCGTACGGGCCGGGCCCGCACGCGGCGTGCGCGTAGCGCGCGAGTGTACCGATTCCCGCCGAGGCCCGCGAATCTTGCTGCTGCTCAATCGCCTGGATCGCTACCTGCTGCGCGAGGTGACCTGGACGTTCGTCGCGGTCACGGGCGTGCTGCTCGTGGT
>DASUYI010000119.1:0-2784 GCA_036377475.1 Steroidobacteraceae bacterium
TCCGCGCGCGCCGACTTCGTCGACCGGTGCGTCGCCGAAGCCGAAGGCAACCACCTCGCGCGCTGGCTCGCGACACTGCCGCCGAACGTGCTCGACACGCTGGGTTACCGCAAGACGTTGCAGCAGCTGGCGAAGCGCGAGGGCTGGGGGTTCGAGTTCCACGACATCGCGGCGCTCGAGAAACTGGGCGCGGGGGCGTTTCTCGCCGTCGCACGGGCGAACCCGCACCGCCGTGCCGGCATCGCCCGGCTCAGCTATCGCCCCGCGCGAACCCGTTCGAAAGCGGTCGCGCTCGTCGGCAAGGGCATCTGCTTCGACACGGGCGGCATCAACCTGAAGCCGCACAAGAGCATGTTCACGATGCACGGCGACATGCAGGGCAGCGCCGTTGCCGTCGGCACGCTGCTCGCCCTCGCCCGGCTGCGGGTGCCCTTTCCCGTCGACTGCTGGGTCGCGCTCACCGAGAACCAGATCGGGCCGACGGCGTTCCGGCCGCAGGAGATCGTGCGCGCGCTGAACGGCGTCACGATCCAGGTCGTGCACAGCGACGCCGAAGGTCGCATGGTGCTGGCCGACACGCTCACGCTGGCCACGCGCGACAAGCCGCGCCTCGTGCTCGACTTCGCGACGCTCACAGGCGCCTGCGTCGTCGCGCTGACGGATCGCTATGCCGGGGCGTTCACCAACCGGCCGGATCTGCACGACTGGCTGCAGCGCACGGGACGCGAGAGCGGCGAGCGCGTCTGGTGCTTGCCGATGGACGAGGATTTCGACGTCGAGCTGGAGAGCAGCGTCGCCGACGTCCAGCAGTGCACGCCGGACAGCAAGGGCGACCACATCCTCGCGGCGCGTTTCCTCGGCCGGTTCGTGGAACCCGGCGTGCCGTGGGTGCACCTCGACCTGGCCGCGTCCGAGCACAAGGGCGGCCTCGCGCACGTACCCACCGAATTCACGGGCTTCGGGGTACGCTATGCGGTCCGCCTGCTCGGCGACGCGGCCGCGCTCGACGACCGACTGCAGGCTCCCGGGAATTCTGATTGAAGACCTTTGACGATACGCTGACGCTGCGCCGACCCGACGACTGGCACATCCACTTCCGTGACGGTGCGCACCTCGCCGCCGTCGTGCCTTACACGGCTCGCCAGTTCGGCCGCGCGCTCGCCATGCCGAACCTGAAGCCGCCGATGACGACGACCGCGGCGCTGGCGGACTACCGCACGCGCATCCTGGCCGCGGTGCCCACGGGGCTCGTGTTCGAGCCGATGATGACGCTCTACCTGACCGACGCGACGACGCCCGAGGAAATCCGCCGCGCGCGCGAGGCCGGCTTCGTGGTCGGCGCCAAGCTGTACCCCGCCGGCGCGACGACGCACAGCGATGCCGGCGTGACCTCGATCGACAAGGTGTGGGGCGCGCTCGAGGCGATGGCCGAGCACGGGCTCGTGCTGCAAGTGCACGGCGAGGTCACCGAACCGGGCGTCGACGTGTTCGATCGCGAACAGGCTTTCATCGACCGCGTGCTGAGCCGGGTGGTCGATCGCGTCCCGGCGCTCAAGGTCGTCTTCGAGCACATCACGACCCGCTTCGCCGCGCAGTTCGTGCGGGCGTCGCGCAAGGGCGTCGCGGCCACCGTCACGCCGCAGCACCTGCTGCTCAACCGCAACGCGCTCTTCGAGGGCGGGATCCGACCGCACCATTATTGCCTGCCCGTGCTCAAGCGCGAGCAGGACCGCGAGGCGCTGGTCGCGGCGGCCACGAGCGACGACTCGCGCTTCTTCCTCGGCACCGACAGCGCGCCGCACGCGAGACACACCAAGGAGGCTCCGTGCGGCTGCGCGGGCATCTTTTCGGCGCACGCCGCGATCGAGCTCTATGCCGAGGTCTTCGAGCAGGCCGGGCGGCTCGAGCGCCTCGAGGCATTCGCGTCCGAGCGCGGCGCGGATTTCTACGGCCGCGCGCGCAACGAGGGCACGATCACGCTCCGACGCGAGCGCTGGACGGTTCCGGAGAGTTACGACTACGGTCCGGGCGGTGAGCGCCTCGTGCCGCTGCGGGCCGGCGGCACGCTCGCGTGGCGCCTCGCGGACGCCGCCTGACATGGACGAGGAATTCGCGTTCGTCGAGCCGCGCATCGCGGACCGTTTCCGCGGCTTCCTGCCCGTCGTGATCGACGTCGAGACGGGCGGGTTCAACCACCAGACCGACGCGTTGCTGGAAATCGCTGCCGTGATGCTCGAGATGACGCCGCTGGGTGAACTGCGCCCCGGCGCGACGCTGCGGTATCACGTGCAGCCGTTTCACGGCTCGCGGCTCGACCCGGCCTCGCTCGCGGTGACGGGCATCGACCCGCACCACCCTTTGCGTCCAGCCGTCCCCGAGAAGGAAGCGCTGACGCAATTGTTCCGCGAGATCCGCAAGGAAGTGCGCGACCGGCAGTGCACGCGCGCCGTGCTGGTCGGGCACAACGCCTCGTTCGACCTCAACTTCCTGAACGCGGCGATCGCTCGCAACGACGTCAAGCGCAACCCGTTCCATCCGTTCTCGAGCTTCGACACCGCGACGCTCGGCGGCGTCGCGTTCGGCCAGACCGTGCTCTCACGCGCGATCGTGGCGGCCGGTCTCGACTGGGATCCTGAGGCCGCACATTCGGCGATTTACGACGCGGAGAAGACCGCGGCGCTGTTCTGCATCATCTGCAACCGGTTCCGGGGCCTCTACGAAGAGGCACGCGAACGGGCGCCGCAGCTGGCCCAACCGGAACCGCCACCGCCCGAGGAAGGAAGT
>DASUYI010000120.1:0-4429 GCA_036377475.1 Steroidobacteraceae bacterium
TGCGCCCGAGATGATGATCCATCGCGCCGCAACAGCCGATCTCGTGCGCGGCCACGAGCGCGATGTCGAGCCGGTCCAGCACGCGCGTCGCCGCGGCATTGATTTGCGGGGCGAGCCCTGGCTGCACGCAACCCTCGAGCACGACCATGCGGCGGACGTGACGGGTGATCGGACGTGCCGTGGCAACAGCTCGCGCATGCGGCGGCGGCACGAACTGCCTCGAGGCGCGCGGCATCAGGCCGCGCAACGCCTGCGCGAGACGCACGAGCGGCGTGAAGACCGACCGTCGCGTCGCCATCGCGAGCAGCGCCGAACGCAGCAGTCGCTCGTGCCGCGCGCGCGGCGCCGGCGGCGGCCGGGCCTGTACCAGGTCACGACCGAGGTCGACGAGCCTGCCGTACTGCACGCCGGACGGGCACGCCGGCTCGCACGCGCGGCACGTCAGGCAGCGGTCCAGGTGCGTGCGTGTCGTCTCGCTGGCGGCGCCTCGCTCGACCAGTTCTTTGATCAGGTAGATCCGTCCGCGCGGGCTGTCGAGCTCGTTACCGGTCACCCGGTAGGTCGGACACGCCGGCAGGCAGAAGCCGCAGTGCACGCAGCGGCGGATCAGGTCGCGCGCCTCCTCGGCGTGTGCGTTGCCGACCAGGGCCTCGGCGGGACGGGCGTACATCGGCTCGCTGTGGCCTCAAAGCGCCGCGTACAGGCGGCCGGGGTTCAGGATACCGGCCGGATCGAACACGCGCTTCACGTTGCGGTGCAGGTCGAGCATCGCGGGCGGCAGGGGCGCAAACACTTCGTCGCCCGCGGACGCGCCGCGGAACCACGCGGCGTGTCCGCCGGCCGCGCGCGCAAGCGCGTGTGCGGCCGCCGCGTCGAGACCGGCGACCCAACGTTGCAGGCCATTCCATTCGAATGCAAACGAGGCGCATTGCTCGAGCGCGGCCACCGGCGCGACCGCAGGCACGTGCAGGCGCCACAGGGTGCCGCGGGCTGCGCTGAAATGGTCGAGTCGCTGCTCGCGCACGTCGATCCAGAACTGCGCGGCGGTGTCCGCATCGACCGCGTCGCCGCCGACGAGCGCCGCCACCGCGTCGAGTGCCGGCGCCGAGCCCTCGAGTCGCACGTGCAGGTCGCCTGCATGCCAGTGACTGGCGGTGACCGGGATGCCGCGTTGCGTCGCGGTGGCGAGCCGGTCGATGGCTCCGCGCGCATCGAGGGCCTGGCGCAAGGTCCGTGTGCCGACGGCGACGGGGAGGACCTTGAGTGAGACGTCCAGTATCACGCCGAGGATGCCGAGCGATCCGGCCAGCAGGCGCGACACGTCGTACCCGGCCACGTTCTTCATGACCTCGCCGCCGAAGCGCAGCACGCGGGCGTCGCCGGTGAGCAACCGGGCGCCCAGCACGTAGTCCCGCACGGGGCCCCGCGCAACGCGCGCCGGGCCGGACAGCCCGGCGGCGACGCCGCCGCCGATCGTCGCGGCCTCGCCGAATGCCGGGGGTTCGAACGGCAGGCGCTGGCCGTGACGTCGCAACAGGGCCTCGAGTTGCCGGAGTCGCGTGCCGGCACGAACCGTCACGACCAGTTCGGCGGGATCGTAGTTGACGACGCCGGTGTGGCCCGACAGCTCGAGCGGCTCGGCATCGACCGCGCGCCCGTAGAAACGCTTGGTGTCGCCGCCGACGATGCGCAGCGCGGTACGGGTCGAGGCCGCACGGCGGATACGCTCGGCGAGCTCCTCCGTCCGGTCACAATCGTCGATGGGCATCGTCGTCAGAAACGCGGCAGGTGTCCGTGCGGCAACTTGCCGCCGTGCACGCGCATTGCGCCGTAGTCGGCGCAGCGGTGGAGCGTCGGCACGGCCTTGCCGGGGTTGAGCAGCCCCGCCGGGTCGAACGCGCGCTTCAACGCGTGAAACGCCTCGAGTTCCGCCGACCCGAACTGCGAGCACATCGGCCCGAGCTTCTCGACGCCGACGCCGTGCTCGCCGGTCACGGTGCCACCGACGGCGACGCACGCCTCGAGAATCTCGGCGCCGAAGCGCTCGGCGCGCTCGAGTTCGTCGCCACGGCCGGCGTCGAACAGGATCAAGGGGTGCAGGTTGCCGTCGCCGGCGTGGAACACGTTGGCCACGGCGAGCCCGTGCTCGCGCGAGAGGTCGGCGATGCGTTCGAGCACGCCCGCGAGGTGACGGCGCGGGATCGTGCCGTCCATGCAGTAGTAGTCGGGCGCGAGCCGGCCCACGGCCGGGAACGCCGACTTGCGCCCCGACCACATCCGACGGCGCTCCTCGGCGTCGCGCGCGACACGCACGGAGGTCGCGCCCGCGCGCCCGAGCACGTCACGCGCCTGCTCGAGCTCCCGCGCGACGTCCGCGTCCAGGCCGTCGACCTCGCAGAGCAGCAACGCCTGCGCCTCGAGCGGGTAACCGCAATTCGCGAACGCCTCGGCGGCGCGGATCGCGGGTGCGTCCATCATCTCGAGGCCGGCCGGCACGATGCCGGAAGCGATGAGCGCACCGACCGCATCGGCGCAACGCGAGACGCTGTCGAACGCCGCGAGCAGCAGTTCGACGCGGGGCGGGACCGGCAACAGGCGCACGGCGACTTCGACGACCACGCCGAGCATGCCCTCCGAGCCGACGACCGCGGCGAGCAGGTTCAGGCCCGGCGCCTCGCCCGTTTCCGCGCCGAAGGTCAGCAGTGCGCCGTCCATCGTCACGACCTTGACCTCGAGCACGTTGTGCACGGTCAACCCGTACTTGAGGCAGTGCACGCCGCCGGAGTTCTCGGCGACGTTGCCGCCGACCGAGCACGCGACCTGCGACGACGGGTCGGGGGCGTAATACAGGCCGTGCGGAGCGGCCGCCTCGGAAACAGCGAGGTTCGTCACACCCGGCTGCACCCGTGCGAGGCCGCGAACCGCGTCGACCTCGAGGATGCGGTCGAGCCGCGAGAGCACGAGCAGCACGCCGCCCGGCACCGGCAGGGCGCCGCCGGAAAGACCGGTACCGGCGCCGCGGGCGACGACGGGCACACCGCGCCCGTGGCAAATGCGGAGCACCGACTGCACCTGCTCGACCGAAACTGGCAGCGCGACGAGGTCCGGTCGACGTCGGTGCGCGGTGAGCGCGTCGCACTCGAAGGCGACGCAGGCGTCGGGCGAGGTCACCAGGCCCGCGCCGAGGACCTCGGCGAGTTCGGCGAGCAGGCCCGGGTCAGCGTCCACGCCGCTCGAGTGTCCGCACGCCCGAGTCGGTGCCGACCACGAGCACGTCGGCGCCGCGTTGCGCGAACAGCCCGACGGTGACGACGCCCGCGACCTGGTTGATCTCGCGCTCGAGTGTGACGGGGTCGACGATCTGCAGGCCTTTCACGTCGAGGATGTGGCCACCGTTGTCGGTGACCGTGCCCTGGCGCCAGACCGGCTCGCCGCCGAGCCGGACCAGTTCGCGCGCGACGTGGTTGCGTGCCATCGGGATCACCTCCACCGGGAGCGGGAACCGACCGAGCCGGTCGACCAGCTTCGCTTCGTCCACGATGCAGACGAACCGGCGCGACACGGCGGCCACGATCTTCTCGCGGGTGAGGGCGGCGCCGCCACCCTTGATCAGGTGCAGGTCGCGCGTCGCCTCGTCGGCGCCGTCGACGTAGACCTCGAGGCTCTCGACCTCGTTCAGGTCGAGCACCGGGATGCCGTGGCCCGCCAGCCGCTTCGTGCTCGCCTCGGAACTCGAGACCGCGCCCGCGATGCGCTGCGGCATCTCCGCGAGCGCGTCGATGAAGTAGTTCACCGTGGATCCGGTGCCGACGCCGATCACCGTGCCGGCGCGGACATATTCGAGTGCCGCGGCCGCGGCGCGCTGCTTTTTCGTGTCCTGGCTGTTCATGCGAGTGCTTTCCGGACCCCAGATACAACTGTGCCCGCTTGCGCGGGCACAGTCGTCGTTTCGGAATCGGCGGCGGTCTTTCTTTCGAAGGATCGCCGCCTCTTCTTCAGCGACCTTACTTCTTCTTCGCCGCCTTCTTCTTGGTGGCCTTCTTCTTGGTCGCCTTCTTTGCCTTAGCTGCCATGATCAAATCTCCATGTCGGGTTAGTCCCGGCGCAGTATTTACAGAAATCAAAATTGAAATGCAATACCGCCGTCACGATTTTTTTGATAGGGCGTACGGCGGTGCGACGACGAAAGAGCTCGTCGACGTGATCGATCACGCGCGCAGGGCGACGATGCAGCGCCACTCCGCGGCGCTCACCGGCGTCACCGAGAGACGATTGCCGCGCTTGAGGATCACCATCTCGCGCAACGCGTCGCCCGAGTGCTCGCGGAGCTCCGGCAGCGTAATTACAGGCTCGATCCGCTGCTCTAGCCGGACGTCGACGCAGCACCAGCGCGGCGCCTCGCGCGTGCTCTTCGCGTCGTGGTACTCGC
>DASUYI010000121.1:0-4268 GCA_036377475.1 Steroidobacteraceae bacterium
CCAGCCCTTTTCGTTCGCGGACGGGATGCTCACGGCCAACGGCCGCCTGCGCCGGTCCGCAATCCTCGCTCGTCACCGCGACCGGATCGACGCGCTCTACACCGAGGCCGCGGCGGCCTCCTGACCTCCTGCACGGACCCCAATGCACCTCTACCAACGTTTGCAGACCGAAACCGCGGCCGACCGCGACATGTTGCTCTCCGCGCCGGCGATCCAGCGCGCGTTGCGCGGCGACGTCACGCGCGAGCTCTACGTCGAGTTCCTGACCCAGGCGTATCACCACGTCCGCCACACGGTGCCGCTCCTGATGGCCGTGGGCGCGCGGCTGCCCGACCGCCACGAGTGGCTGCGCGAATCCGTCCTGCACTACCTCGACGAGGAGGCGGGTCACGAGCAGTGGATCCTGAACGACATCGCCAGCGCCGGCGGCGATCGTGCGGCCGCCGAAAGCTCGCAACCGGCCGTGGCGACCGAAGCCATGGTCGCGTATGCCTACGACACGGTCATGCGTCGCAACCCGCTCGGGTTCTTCGGCATGGTCCACGTGCTCGAGGGCACGAGCGTGGCGCTGGCGCTCCACGCTGCGGACCGCATCCAGGCGACGCTCGCGCTGCCGACGAGCGCGTTCAGCTACCTGCGCAGCCACGGCGAGCTGGATCGGCAACACGTCGGCGACCTCGAAGCAATCCTCGGCCGCCTCACGGACGACGACGATCGCGCGGCGGTGATCCGCTGCGCGCGGGGCGTCTTCTGGCTCTACGGCCAGATGTTCCGCGGGCTCGACGCCGCGGTGGATGCTCGCGACGGCGGCACGCCGGCGCTGAGGCGGTCGGCATGAATGGCAGCCAGATTCGTGCGGTCGTCACGGGCGCGACCGGCGGCATCGGTCGCGAGCTTGCGGCGGAGTTGCAGCGTCGCGGCGCTGCCGTGACGCTCGTCGCCCGCGACACCGAGGTGCTGCAGCAGCTCGTGAGCTCGCTGGGCGGTCGGTCCGAACGGCTGACGTACTGCGCGGCCGACGTCGCGAGCGCGAGCGGACGACACGAGGTTGCCGAAGTTGCGGTCTCGGGCGCGTGCAACGTGCTCGTCAACAACGCCGGGCTCGGGGAATTCGCGTTCGTCGACGACCAGACCGACGTCGCCCTCGAGCGACTGTTCGCAGTCAACGCGCTCGCGCCGATGCAACTGGTCCGCGCGCTGCTGCCGCACCTGCGGAGCCGGCCGGAGGCCGCCGTGCTCAACGTCGGCTCCGTGTTCGGCAGCCTGGCCTATCCGGGATTTGCGGCGTATTCGGCCAGCAAGTTCGCGCTCCGCGGCTTCACGGAAGCGCTGCGCCGGGAGCTTGCCGACACGCGCGTCCGCGTGCACTACCTCGCACCGCGCGCCACGCGCACGACCATGAACGCGTCCGCCGTCGAACGGATGAACGCCGAGCTCGGGGTCGCGATGGACCTGCCCGGGCTCGTCGCACGCGCCGCCTGCGACATGCTCGAACGCGGCCGGGTCGAGGCGGTGCTCGGCTGGCCCGAAAGAATGTTCGTCCACATCAACGCACTGCTGCCTCGGCTCGTCGACGGTTCGTTGCGCAGGCAGTTGCCCGTCATTCGCCGGCACGCGCAACTCGCGGCAGCCGAGCGCGCCACTGGAACCTGAGGAGACATGACAATGACCAAGTACGCACGACACGCCATCGCGCTGGGGGCTTGCCTGGCCACGCAAGCGCTGTTCGCCGCCCAGCCTGCGGAGCCCGCGTTCGACGCTGAGCTGCTGGCGATCCAGCAGGACTGGGCCCGTGCCAACTACGAGACTCCCGCGGGAGACGCGCGCGTCGGTGCGTTCGACGTGCTCGAGAAACGTGCGGAGAAGTTCACGCACGAGCACCCGGGCCGCGCGGAGGCACTGATCTGGGAAGGCATCATCGAAAGCAGCTACGCCGGCGCGAAAGGCGGTCTGGGCGCGCTCTCGCTCTGCAAGGAAGCCAGGGGCAATCTCGAGGCGGCGCTCGAGCTGGACCCGAAGGCCCTCGACGGCTCGGCCTACACGAGCCTCGGCACGCTGTACTTCAAGGTGCCAGGGTTCCCGCTCGGGTTCGGCGACGACGCCAAGGCCGAGAAGCTGCTGAAGAAAGCGCTCGAGCTGAACCCGACGGGCATCGACCCGAACTACTTCTACGCCGAGTATCTCGTCGAGCAGCATCGATATCCGGAGGCGCTGCAGTACCTCGACAAGGCGGCCAAGGCGCCACCGCGACCCGGGCGGGAGTCGGCCGACAAGGGCCGCCGCGTCGAGATCGCGACGTTGCGACAGAAGGTGCAGGCGAAGCTCGGTTGAGTCAGTGGGTCGCGTGGTCCGCGGCGAGCGCTGCGACGAGCGCGGCGAACTCGGCCGCGAGCGGCGCATCGACGCACAGCGGACCTGCGCGCCCCGGCACGGACGCGAACTCGAGCCGGGTGCAGGCGAGCAGCAGCCGGCGCACCCCGAACTGCGCGGCGAACAGGCGGTTGTGCCGGCCTTTGCCGTACGTCGAGTCGCCGACGATCGGGTACGAGGCGCCCGCGAGGTGCCGTCGCAACTGGTGTCGCCGGCCGCCCTGCGGCGAGAGCTCGACCAGCGCGTAACGCGAGGTCGGATAGCGGTCGACGCGCACCGGCAACTCGTAGGTCGCGAGTCGTCGATAGTGTGTGGTCGCCGTGCGCGGTTCGAGCGATTGCGGACCGATCCGTTCGTCCTCGACCGCGGCGAGCGGGCGGTCGATCGAGCCGGCGGCTTCGGGCCAGCCCCGCACCAGCGCGACGTAGGTCTTGCCGACGTCGCGCGTCGCGAACGCCTGCGACAGGACCTTCGCGGCCTCCGGGTCGAGCGCGAGCACGAGCGCGCCCGAAGTGCCCTTGTCGAGGCGGTGGACCGGATGGACGCGACGGCCGAGCTGGTCGCGCACGATCTGCAGCGCGAACCGCGTCTCGTGCCGGTCGATCGGCGATCGGTGCACGAGCAGCCCCGACGGCTTGTCGACGACGACCATGCGGTCGTCGCGGTAGAGCACCCGCAACGTTTCAGCGACGCTACCGGCCGTCCCCACGTTTGCCGCTTCACCGCTCAACGCACGTTGCCGCCTGCCGCAATCGTGTTGACCATGCATCGTACCTTGGTGGGGGAAACGCATGGAGTCTTCGCCGGCACTCGCAGCCTGGCTCGCGGCGGGACAGCGGGTGCGGCTGCTCGGCCACGAACTCTCCACGCGTGCCTCGCGGACCGCCGGGCGCGAGTCGCTGCTGCTGATCCACGGCTATCCCACAGCGAGTTACGACTGGCACCGCGTCTGGCCGGCGCTCGCCGCCCGCTATTCGCTCTACACATGCGACCTGCTCGGCTTCGGGCTCTCGGACAAGCCCCGCGGCGCCACGTACCCGATCCCGCAGCAGGCCGACCTCTGCGAGGCCATGCTCGCGCACTTCGGCGTCGAACGGCCGCACGTGCTGGCCCACGACTACGGCGTCACCGTCGCCCAGGAACTGCTCGCGCGCGAACTCGAGGGACGCCGTCCGCTCGCGAGCGTGTGCTTCCTGAACGGCGGGCTCTTTCCCGAGACGCACCGGGCGCGGCCGGTCCAGCGCCTGCTGGCCAGCGGGCTGGGCCCACTCGTCGCGCGCGCCATGGGCTATCGCGCGTTCGAACGATCGATGACGCGCGTGGCGGGCACGAATCCGCCGACCGAAATCGAACTGCGCGACCTCTGGACCCTCATCGAGCGCAACGACGGCCGCGCCGCGCTCGTCCGGCTGATCGGTTACATGGAGCAACGCCGCGCGAACCGCGCGCGATGGGTCGGGGCGCTGGTGAACTCGGGCGTGCCGCGTCGCCTGCTGTGCGGTGCCGCCGATCCGGTGTCTGGCCGCCATCTCGCTGTCCGCTACCGCGAACTCGTCCCGGCCGCCGACGTCGTGCTATTCGAGGGCGTGGGCCACTATCCGCAACTTGAAGCGCCCGAAGCCGTGCTCGCGGCATACTTCGAATTCCGCGCCGCGTTGGAGCGCGTTGGCTGACGACGACGCGTGATGTTCAGGACGCCGGGCGCGACAGGCGGCGCTTCATTCACCCGAGGCGGCCTTGCGGCCCGATGCCGCGGGGACGTGCAATGTGCCGCCCGGCGTCAGCGCGACGAAGCGGTCCTCCGGCACGTCCTGCGCGCGCCGCGAAATGCTCAGTTCGCGCACGGGTTCGTCGATGCCTTCGTCAGTGAGCTGGAAGCAGCCGTAATGCGTGGCGAG
>DASUYI010000122.1:0-4997 GCA_036377475.1 Steroidobacteraceae bacterium
CGCTCGGCCGGCATGCCGAACGCGCGTGAGCGGGCCGCGATGTCCTTGCAGCCGACCGCGTAGTCGCAGCCGGTGTGCTCGCTGTAGCCGTTGTTCTCGAACACGAAGAGCGCCGGCACCTTGAGCACGACGGCCATGTTCATGGCTTCGAAGACGGTGCCCTGGTTGCAGCTGCCGTCGCCGCCGAAGCCGACGCTGACCTTGCCGTCGCCGCGGTTGCGGCAGGCGATCGCCGCGCCCACGGCGAGCGGCGGGCCGCCGCCGACGATTGCGTTGGCGCCGAGCATGCCCTTGGTGACGTCGGCGATGTGCATCGAGCCGCCCTTGCCCTTGCAGAGCCCGTCGCGACGGCCGTAGATCTCGAGCATCATGCCCGTGACGTCGCAGCCCTTGGCGATGCAGTGGCCGTGGCCGCGGTGCGTGCTCACGATGTAGTCGTCCTCGTCGAGGTGCTCGCAGACGCCGACCGCGACGGCTTCCTGGCCCGCGTAGAGGTGCGTGAAGCCCGGGATCTCGCCGGTCGCGATCTCGACGTGCAGTCGTTCCTCGAACTCGCGGATCGTCTTCATCTGGCGGTACGCGCGCAGCAGACGCTCCGCCGAAAGTGGTGCAGCAGTCATGTCGCTGTTCCCTTAGATCGCGTCGGGCGGCTTGCCGCCCGGCCCGTAGACGTAGTCGTCCATGACCTTGTGGAAGTGGCGGATGCGCAGTTCCTGCGAGCCGAGCCACAACCCCGGGTACGCCGCCGAGTGCATGCCGGCCTGCACGCCCGGCAGGTTCGCCGCGTCCTGGTCGAGCACGAGCCCGATCGATTTTTCGCCGTGCTTGAAAGTCTGGTGCCGCGGACGCTCCGGCCACTCCTTGCCGTCCGGCACCAGCTCGAACGTCCAGATGTCGTAGTACATCCGGTCGGGGTCGGTGGGGTGGGGGCGCTGCCGGAACAGCATCAGGTCGTCCGAGTGCACGTTGAGCGTGACGTTCGGGAAGATCAGGTAGTGGTAGTCGTCGGTGAGCTGGTCGTCGTTGAGGCGCGAATAGTCCTTGCCCTGCGCGGGACCGTGCTGGCGCTTGTGCCGCTGCACGTCGCGACGGATGTTCTCGAGCGGCTCGTCGTAATCGGCCGGGTCCATGCCGGCGGCCTTCATGATCACCTTGATCGGGTCCGGGATCGACGGCGGCCGGCGCACGCGCGGGCTCCAGGTGGCGAACGGGATCAGGTAGCGGTTGTGGCGCTCGTAACAGTCGATCTGGATGTCGAGGTCGTGCAGGTACCACATCAGTTGTGGATGGATGCCCTGCACGTGGTAGCTCTCGTTGAAGGCGTCGACCGACGTCTTCCAGTTGCAGTTCCACTCGACCGTGATGTCGCGCGTCAGCGCCATCTTGTGGAAGTTGTACGGGTCGAGGTGCTGCGGCATCGGGTCGAGGAACTCGCGCAGCGGGCGCACGTCCGGGTCGAGGCTGAACCAGACGAACCCGCCCCAACTGTCGCAAGGCACTTCGACGAGCCCGCGGCAGGGCGGTGCACCCTGCGGAAAGGTCTCCAGGTCCGGGATGCGCTTGAACGAGCCGTCGAGCGCGTAGTCCCAGTGATGGTACTGGCACTTGAACGATTCGGTGCTGCCCACGCCGGCCGGACGCAATCGATTGCCGCGGTGGAGGCAGACGTTGTAGAACGCGCGCACGCCGCCGTCGCGCTGTCGCACGATCAGGATCGACTCGCGGCCGATGTCGGTGCAGACGAAATCGCCGGGCTCGCGCAGGTCGGATTCCACGGCGCCGAGCAGCCAGACCTTGGTCCACACCCGATCCCACTCGAGCCGCATGAACTCGGGCGAGGTGTAACGCTCCTTGCGGATCATGTCGTGGCCGAGCCCGGGATCCGGCGCCTTCTCGACCGGCGTCATCGGGCTGTGCTCGGGAGCCACGCGCGGTACGCGCTTGTACGGCGGCGTCCGCGAGGCGTTCTTGAGGTCGTCTTCGGGGTTCGAAGCCATGGCAGCCTCGCTCAGGCGATGCCTGCGGCCCAGCGCAGACTGCGCCGCAGCAGTTCTTGGAATGCCGGCACCGGCCAGCTGCCGCGCTCGACCGACGCGTACTCGTCCATCAGCGGGCGCATGTCGTAGTGGCCGCGCGCGTGGCCGAGCGTGAAGTAGAGCACTTCGCCTGCGCCGATGCTTTTCAGGTACATGACGGGCCGAGGCTCGTCGCGCGTCCAGTCCCGCTCCGCGAAGCCCTTCGCTTCGCCGGACCAGCGCGTGTGCAGCAGCGTCTCGAACGGCGGGTGCAGTTCCATCAGGTACAGCTCGTCCTCGGCGTCGAACGGCGCGATGCCCGCGACCAGCGGATGGTCGGGCCGGGTCACTTCGACCCGGTACGGCGCGATGGGCGGGTGCGCGACGAACTGGCTGCCGAGCGTTTCCATGAACGTGCGCGAGTCGCGCGGCGCTTCCCAGCCGCGACCCTTGGCGTAGCGCAGGATGGAATTGGTGCCGTGCAGCGCGACCCAGCGCTTGCCGCCGGCCACCCAGTCGCGCAGCCGCTGCGCGGTCGTCTCGTCCGGCACGATGTCGACCGTGTACGTGACGAGGAAGTCGCAGGCCTCGATCGCTTCGACGTCGCGATAGTCCTCGGCGATGCGCGTCCGGATGCGGTCCTGCTCGCCCAGCAGCGAAAGCAGCTGCAGGCGCGCGTAGTCGATGTCGTGGTACTTGCCGCCACAGACGAAGTAAGCGTCGATCGCTGCCTTGCCCATGGCGCCGGCGCTCAGAACCGCACGCCCTTGGTGAAGCCGTTGTCCGCCACGACGTTGGCGCCGGTGACCAGGCTCGACGCCGGGCTCGCGAGGAACGCGACGACGCGTGCGACCTCGTCGGGCGTGCCCATGCGGCCGCCGGGAATCTGTCGCAGCGTGGCGTCGTAGAACTTCTGGTTGGTGCCCTTGATCATTTCCCAGGCGCCGCCCTCGAAGTAGATCGGGCCGGGACAGATCGAGTTCACGCGCACGTTGAACTTGCCGACGAATTGCGAAAGCTGCTTGGAGTAGGTGATCAGGGCGGCCTTCATCGCGTTGTAGGCCATCGGCGCCGCGAACGTCTCGATCGCATTCGTGGAGCTGATGATCACGACCGAGCCCTGGCCCGACTTCTTGAGGTGCTCCATGAGCGCTTCGCAGCCCCGCACGGTGTGGAGCACGTCGATCTCGAAGTTCTTCCACCAGTTCTTTTCGCTGTCCATGCCGCCGCCGGCGCTCACGTTCGCGACGAAGATGTCGCACCCGCCGAGGTCGGTCGCGGTCTTCTCGAGCCACGCCTTGTAGCCATCGCCGTCGCGCACGTTGACGCACGCGCCGAACGCATTGACGCCGCGCGACTTGAGCGCCGCGGTCGTGTCGTTGACCTCGTCCTCGTTGCGCGCGCAGAAACCGACGTCGACGCCTTCCGCGGCCAGCAGGTCGACGATGGCCCGGCCGATGCCGCGCGTGGCCCCGGTCACGATCGCCTTCTTGCCTCTGAGTCCGAGATCCATCGTTGCTCTCCAGGTGGTGCGGCGGGCGGTCCGGCAGGGGCGGCCCGCAGTCAGTATAGACAGCGGGTCGGTTGAATTAAACAGTCTTGACTGTTTTTTTTATTCTACGCGCGACAGGCCGACGACCCGGTCACTGCACCGACAGTGCATTGTCCAGCAGCAGTTCGGCGCCGTTGACGTAGCGCGACTCGTCCGAGGCCAGGAACACGACCAGGTGGGCGACGTCCTCGGGCTTGCCGAGGCCGGTCGGCGTCTGCTCCCAGAACGACATCTCCATGCCGAGCGTCTTCGTGGCGTCGCGGACCATCTGCGTGTCGATCGCGCCCGCGTGGATGGAGTTGCACCGTACGTTGAACTTGTTCATCTGGCAGTGCACGGCGATCGCCTTGGTCATCGAGCGCACCGCGCCCTTGGCGGCGCTGTACGCAAAGTAGACCGGATAGCCGAGGTGCGAGGCCACCGACGACATGTTGATGATCGAGCCGCCGCCGCTGGCCTTCATCTCGGGAATGGCGTGCTTGCAGCCGAGGAACACGCCCTCGGACATCACGGCGTTCTGGAACCGGAAATCCTCGAGCGTGCAGCTCTCCGGCGACCCGATCCGCACGACGCCCGCGTTGTTGACCAGCACGTGCAGCCCGCCGAATGCCCGTACGGTTTCGGCGATCACCTGCTGCCAGCGTTCCTCGTCACGCACGTCCTGCGGCAGGAACAGCGCCGCATGCGCGTGCGCGGCGTTGATTTCCGCGACGACCTTGAGTCCGTCGGCCTCGTTCACGTCGGTGACGACGACGCGCGCGCCTTCGCGCGCGAGCGCGAGGGCATCGGCCCGGCCGAGCCCGGCCGAGCCGCCGGTGACGATGGCCACCTTACCGTCGAGTCGACCCATGTCTGCGTCCCCCAGAGCTGTGAAAACCCGCGCCGTCTGCGACGACCGGGCGGTCGACGTTAGCAGTCAGCCTTGTCGGTTTCAATCATCTTTGACTTTTCCCGACAGGCGACACATCCTGTATCAGGGACCTTCCGGGACGGGACGCATGAAGAGTCGCTCTACTGACGGTGTCGACGACGGCCTCGCCGTGCCTGCGGGCTGGCAGGCCCAGAAAAGCGCGTCGACGCGCCTCCAGATCGTCGAGTCGGCGCTGCGCTGCGTCGTCGACCTGGGTTACGCCTGCACGACGACCACGGTCATCGCCGACAAGGCGGGACTTTCGCGCGGCGCGATGCTGCACCACTTCCCGTCGAAGATCGACATCGTGCGCGCCGCGGTCGAGCACCTGCACGCGAAGCGGCTCAAGGCGTTCCGCCGGGCGATCGACAAGCTGCCGCGCGACGAGACTCGCGTGCGTCGCGCGCTGGAAGCCTACTTCGAGCACGTCAAGCATCCGATGTACGTCGCCTTCCTCGAACTGTGGGTTGCGTCGCGCACGGACCCCGAGCTGCAGGCGATCCTGAAGCCGGCTCAGGAA
>DASUYI010000123.1:0-2682 GCA_036377475.1 Steroidobacteraceae bacterium
TCGAACGGAATTCCGTGCTCCGCGAGCAGGTCCGGCAACCCCCAGGCCGCGCTGACCCGCAGGGTGGCCACCGCCGGCACGACGTCCGCGTCGGCGACGCGACGGCGGGGACCCTTGCGTGTGCTGTTGGTTCGCTTTGTCACAAAAGCAAAAGCTCCTTTGCGGTCCGGAATCCTACACTGTCGCACGGGGTGGTGGTTGCTGTGATGCGCCGCGACCGAAGCATAGGAATGGATCGGCCGGGGGGCCACGATCTTTGTGCGGAGCGTTCCTGCATCCACCGTGCCAGTGCGCCGGGCGGCCGCGGCGGCAGCCGTCACGGACTCGCGGGCGCACGCGGCATGCCAGACGGCGTGCGGTCGTCGCGCGGCCTGGCTTGGCTTCACCGGCGCTGCGCTGATGAGGGGCCTGCCCGTCCCGACACAGGCCGAGGAGACGGGCAAGGCATTGGAGCTGTACGGCTTCGTGCAGGCCGACTTGATCGGCGACGTCGGCGGCCGGCTCGACCCGGACTGGGACGACGCGTTCCGGCCGTCGAAAATCTGCATCGACGGCGCCTGCGGCACGGACGGGCAGTCGAGCATCAGCATCAAGCAGTCGCGCCTCGGCGTGAAGGGCACGATGCCCACCGGCGCCGGAACCTCCCCCATCTCACTTCGCTTCGAGTTCGACCTGTTCGGCACAGGCGTCGATGCAGGCCAAACCACCTATCACGTGCGACACGTGCACGGCGCTGTTCGGAGCAGAAGTCCGCTGGGGCCGGCGTACCGACAACGACGGCGCCTCCGACGACGACGTGCGCCTGCAGTTCACCGTCAAGTTCACGTTCGGCACGAGGCTCTCGCCATGAGCGATGCCTCGTTCGCTCCCTCGCTACGGGCCCGCGCAATGCGACCACGCGTGTCATTGCTGCGGACGCTGCAAATGGCCGGGCGACAGGCCCCCCCTCTGAAAAACGCCCGGCCATCCACGGGCCGGGGTCCCCTACCGGACCCCGGCCTGTCCCATCGACCGTTGTGACCGTGCGCTTGGTAACCGACCTCGCGGTCGTCGGCGTAGCGTTCGCGAAGGCCTCACGGCCGTGACCCTCTGGTCTGGTCAATCGTGGTCGGCGTGATGGACAATTTCGTGCGACGGCCGCACACGGGAGAACAGATCCGATGCTGAAGACGTTCTTGCAGCGACCGATCCCGCTCGTGCGGGTGCTGGGCGTGCTCGCCGGGGCACTGCTCGTCACGCCGGTCGCACGGGCTTCCTTGCTGTCGGGTGAGGCGCTCGCCACGGCCGCCAACGTGATGGCGCTCGTCGTGATCATCGTCGTGCCGATCGTGCTGATCGTGCTGTTCTGGATGGTGCACGTTCTGCCGGAGAAGATTGCCCACAAGCGGCATCACCCGCAGACCGAGGCGATCCAGGTGCTGTGCCTGCTCTCGCTCGTGTTCGGCGGTCTGCTGTGGCCGCTCGCGTGGCTGTGGGCCTACTCGAAGCCCGTCCTCTACAAGATGGCCTACGGCCGCGACAAGGCGGACGAGTACTACAAGAGACTTGCCGACAAAGCGCCGGAGTTCGAGGCGACGTTGCGCGACGACGTGGCGAAGCTGCGGGGCGACCTCGATCGGCTGCTCGCGCGCACCGATGCACCCGAGGAACTGCAGGCAATCCGGGCGCAACTCGCGGCGCTCGAACCGCGCCTGCCCGCCAATGCGGAGGAGGCGCGCTGATGGAAATCCTCCTGCTCGGCATCTACAGCTTTTTCGTCTGGCTGATCTTCTTCAAGTTCAAGTGGCTGCCGTGGAACACGGTGTCGCAGGTCACGGTCGCCATCATCCCGATCATCGGCATTGCGACGCTGATCCTGTGCCTGAACATCTTTGCGCCGTCGTCGGCGGACGTCCGCGTGTTCAAGTACACGATCCCGATCGTCTCGCAGGTGCGCGGCCGCGTGATCGAGGTGCCGGTCGAGGAGGGCAACCGCCTCGTCAAGAAAGGCGACGTGCTGTTCCGGGTCGATCCGACCCCGTACAAGCTCACGGTCGACAGCCTGATGGCGCAGCTCGTCGGCGCACGGGGCGGCAACGAGCAGTTGCAGGAGCAGTTGAAGTCGGCGTCGGGCAACACTGGGGCGCTGCGTACGCGGCTCGACCTCGCACGCAAGCGCGTGCAGCAGAACCAGGAGCTGGCCGCCACCGGCGCAGGCAACAAGTTCGACCTGGAACAGGCGGAAGCCAACCTGCGGGACCTCGAGGCCCAGCTGGGCGCCTCGGTCGCGAACGAGGCGCAGGTGCGCGCCCAGCTCGCGGCGACCGTCAATGGCGACATCTCCTCCGTGGCGAAGATCAAGGCCGACCTGGCGAACGCCGAGTGGGAGCTGGAACAGACCACCGTGCGGTCGCCGTGCGACTGCTACGTCATCAACCTCGCGCTGCGCCCCGGCGCGTTCGTCGCCGGCATGCCCTTCAATCCCGTCATGTCGCTGGTCGAAGCCGACGGGCAGGTGGTGGCGCTGTACAACCAGAACGAGCTGCACCAGATCGAGCCCGGCAACTACGCGGAGTTCACGCTCAAGACCAATCCGGGCCGCGTTGTCCGCGCCAAGGTCGACTCGATCATCTGGGCGACGGGCGCCGGCCAGATGCAGCAGAGCGGCACGCTGCCGATGACCGGCGTCCTGACCGCGCCACC
>DASUYI010000124.1:0-2164 GCA_036377475.1 Steroidobacteraceae bacterium
CGTGTCGGCCGACGCGGCCTGGATGGACGAACTCGACGCCCACGATCGGATCGACCGCAAGTCACGTGTCGACCTGCTGGGCAACGCGGTCGTGCTGGTGGCCCCGCGGGAGGCCGGCTTCAAAGCCGAACTCCGCCCCGGCTTCCCGCTCGCCCGGGCGTTCACGGGCAGGCTCTGCACGGGCGAGCCCGGTGTCGTACCCATCGGCACTCGTGCGCGCGAGGCGCTGCAGTGGCTGGGCGCCTGGGACGCGCTCGAGTCGCGCATCGTCGCCACGGATGACGCCAGGGCGGCGCTCGCGTTCGTGGAGCGCGGCCACTGTGCTGCCGGCATCGTCTACGAAACCGACGCCAAGGGCAGCGCGCGCGTCGTGACGGTCGCCCGCTTCCCCGCATCCTCGCACCGGCCGGTCGTGTATCCCGCGGCCCTGCTGCCGCGGGCGGGGCCCGAAGGTCGAGCCTTCTTCGCGTTCCTGCGGGACTCGCCCGAGGTGGCGGATCTGTTCTCCCGGCACGGCTTCCGCGTGCTCGAACGGGTCCGCTGACGCATGTTGAGTGCCGCGGAATGGGATGCGCTCGGGCTCTCGGCCCGCGTCGCCGCATGCGCGACGCTCGCATCGCTGCCGCTCGGCGTCTTCGTCGGCTGGCTGTTCGCGCGACGGGAGTTCCGCGGCAAGTTCCTGCTCGAGGCGCTCGTCCAGCTGCCGATGGTGCTGCCTCCGGTCGTGCCCGGATACCTGCTGCTCTGGCTGTTCGGCACCGGCGGCCCGTTCGGGGCCTGGCTCGAGTCGACCTTCGGCATCGTGCTCGCCTTCTCCTGGCAGGGCGCGGTCATTGCATCCGCGGTGATGGCGTTTCCCTTGCTCGTGCAACCGGTGCGCGTGGCTTTCCGTCTCGTCGACGTCCGGCTCGACCATGCCGCGTCGACGCTCGGCGCCTCGCCCTGGAACGCTTTCAGGACAGTCGCGCTGCCGCTCGCGCTGCCCGGCGTGCTGGCGGGCGCGGTCCTCTTTTTTTCGCGCAGCCTCGGCGAGTTCGGCGCGACGATGGCTTTCGTCGGCAACATTCCGGGCGAGACGCGCACGTTGCCACTCGCGATCTACAGCTTCATGCACGTGCCGGGGGGCGAGGCCGCCGCCGCGCGCCTCGTCGTCTTGTCGCTCGCGCTCGCGCTCGCGGCCCTCGCCGGCAGTCACTGGCTGACTCGTCGCGCGGAGCGGCGGCTCGGCTACCACGACCATGACCCGTGGGCGACCCGAGGTGCTTGAAGTCGACGTCGAGTTCCGCCGCGCCGAGTTCGCGCTGTGCGCCCGCGCGGAGTTCGGCCCGGGCGCAACCGGGATCTTCGGCCCCTCGGGCTGCGGCAAGAGCACGCTGCTCGCGCTGGTCGCGGGCCTGCTGCGGCCCGACCGGGGCACCATCGCGCTCGACGGGCAAGCGCTGGTCGACGTGCAGCGGCGCCTGTTCGTGCCGGCCTGGCGTCGTCACGTCGCGCTCGTGTTCCAGGACGGCCAGCTGTTCCCGCACATGACCGTGCGCGACAACCTGCTGTACGGCTACGAACGCCGCGCGCCCGACCAGCGCCGGCTGCAGCTGCAGCAGGTGCTCGACCTGCTCGAGCTCGGGCCGTTGGTCGATCGTCGCCCGGCGCAGCTGTCCGGCGGCGAACGGCAGCGCGTCGCGCTCGGTCGTGCGCTGCTGTGCTCGCCGCGCCTGATGCTGCTCGACGAGCCGCTGGCGTCGCTGGACGACCGGCTCAAGCAGCAGATCCTCCCGTTCCTGCGCCGGGTCAAGGACGAAAGCGGCATCCCGTTGCTCTACGTGTCGCACGCCGCCCCGGAAGTGGCGTTCATCGGCGATCGCGTACTGCGCATGGAACGCGGGTGCATCGTGGCCGGTACTTAGTTTCGGGACGCACGCCGCAATTCGCGAGTATCCCGAC
The DNA here is from genome assembly GCA_036377475.1 of Steroidobacteraceae bacterium. Classification (GTDB taxonomy): domain Bacteria; phylum Pseudomonadota; class Gammaproteobacteria; order Steroidobacterales; family Steroidobacteraceae; genus RPQJ01. The sequence goes on from DASUYI010000124.1 coordinate 1,942, forward strand.
CGTGCGGCCCGGACGTACGCACGTCGATCCCTCCAAAACGGTCCCGCCTCGACTGCCGGGTTCGGTCGGCCGCGTAGATTGGCCGGACCCTGGGAGGGACGCATGGCCACGATCCTGGTCGTCGACGACCGGCGCGAACATCGCAAGGCGACACGACAGGTGCTGGAACGCGCCGGCCATCGCGTCGTCGAATCCGACGACGGACAGGCCGCGCTCGACCGCG
>DASUYI010000125.1:0-4561 GCA_036377475.1 Steroidobacteraceae bacterium
CGAGCCGGTGAGCACGCCCTCGGGACCGACGTAGACGTCCTGCAACTCGATGCCGTCGGACGTGATCAGGAACTCACGGATCTGGTTCGAGTGGGGCATGCCACGCGACTTGATCACGTAGAGGCCGCGGTTCCTCTCGCCGCCCGCCTCGATGTCGCGCAGCACGAGCCACGTGTCGATCAGCGACGACACGCCGAGATCGGTCATCTCGAGCGACCCGTTGTTGGGACTCGTCAGGTTCGTGAGCAGCGCCGTGGTCCCCCGCGACTTGAAGAAGTCCATCGCACGCAGCAGCGTCGCGCCGGCATCGAGCGCAGCGCCGGCGGTCGAGAGATTGCTGATCGGGTCGATCACGATCGCGTGCGGGTCGAACTGGTCGACCAGGCGGTGGATCTGCGACAGGTGCATCTCGAGCCCGTGGTACGTCGGGCGCGACGCCTCGACCCGCAGCAGGCCCTTCGCCATGGGTTCGGCGAGGTCGACGCCGATCGAGCGCATGTTGCGCACGATCTGGTCCGGCGACTCCTCGAACGCGAGGTACAGGCAACGCTCGCCTCGCGCGCAGACCGCCGCGGCGAAGTGCGCGGCGAGGCTCGACTTGCCCGAACCCGCCGTGCCCGAGACCAGGATCGACGAGCCACGGAAATATCCCTGGCCGCCGAGCATCGCATCGAGGCGCGGGATGCCGGTGGAGACGCGCTCGAGGCTTGCCTTGTGCCGGAGTCCTAGCGAGGTGACCGGCAATACCGTGATGCCGAACTCGTCGATCAGGAACGGATATTCGTTGGTGCCATGGCTGGTCCCGCGGTATTTCACGACGCGCAGCCGGCGCGTCGACACCTGGTCGAGCACGCGGTGATCCAGCAGGATCACGCAGTCGGAAACGTATTCCTCGAGGCCCTGGCGCGTGAGCGTGCCGGCGCCGCGCTCGCCGGTGATGACCGCAGTGACGCCACGGTCCTTGAGCCAGCCGAACAGGCGTCGCAGTTCGGCCCGCAGCACGGCGGCGTCCGAGAAGCCGGAAAACAGCGACTCGATCGTGTCGAGCACGACGCGGCGCGCGCCGACCGAATCGATGGCGAGCCCCAGTCGAACGAACAGGCCGTCGAGGTCGTAGGCGCCGGTTTCCTCGATTTCCTGGCGCTCGACGCGGACCTGGTCGAACGCAAGCTTGCGTTCCGCGACCAGCGCCTCGACGTCGAACCCGAGCGAGGCGACGTTCTGCGCCAGTTCCGCCTCGGACTCCTCGAACGAAATATAGGCGCCCGGCTCGCCGAACTCGATGGCGCCCCGGACGAGAAACTCCATCGACAGCAGCGTCTTGCCGCAACCGGCGCTGCCGCAGACGAGCGTCGGCCGGCCGGCCGGGAGGCCGCCGCCGAGGATGTCGTCGAGACCGTCGATTCCGGTGGGTGCCTTCGGCAGTTGCGGCAGGTCCGGCGCGCGGGCGGAGCCTGCCCTGGTTCTCGTTTTGAGCTTGCTCTCCCCGGCCATGTTGCCCCCGCGCCAGCGACCCGCAAAAGATCGCGCATCGTCCCTCTGCCGTGGAGTGGCGACAAGTCGGCGGCCGCCTACATCGAGCGGCCGGGCGCAGCGACGACGGGGCTAGACCGCGAGCGGCAGCGGAATCGGTCGGCCGACCTGGTAGCCCTGGACGAAGTCGACGCCCATGCGGCGCGCCGAGTCGAGCGCGCTCAGGTCCTCGACCTGCTCGGCGATCACCTGGAAGTTGAGCGAGCGCGCAAGCTTGATCATCGCCGCGACCATCGCCTGGTTGACGTTGTCCGAGGCGAGGTTGCGGATGAACGAGCCGTCGATCTTCAGGTAGTCGAGCGAGAGGTTCTTGAGGTTCGCGAACGAGCTCAGGCCGCGGCCGAAATCGTCGAGCGCGAAGCGGCAGCCCATGCCATGCAACACGCCGATGAAGCGCCGCGCGTGCTCGATGTTGGTGATGACCGAGTTCTCGGTCACCTCGAAGCAGATGCGGCTCGGCGCGACGCCGGTCCGGTCGAGGCAGTCGACCACGAACTCGAGGAACCCTGCGTCGCCGAGCGTCTGGCCGGAAAGGTTGATGCAGAGCAAGCGCTCCGGCGCGAGCCGCACGGCCCCGCGGGCGAGCGCCGTGAACGCGGTCTGGACCACCCAGCGATCGACGTGGGGCATCAGTCGATAGCGCTCGGCCGCCCGCATGAACTCGGACGGCGCAATCGCCACGCCTTTCTCGTCCTTGAGTCGCAACAGCACCTCGAGACCCGGGCCGCCTTCAACGGGCCCACCCGAGACCTGCACGATCGGCTGCGCGTGCAGTTCGAAACGGCTCTCCTTGAGCGCGGACTGGATCAGCTGCAGCCAGACGATCTCACCGCGCTGGCGCGCCGCCGCCTCGTCGCGCGCCGAGTACACGTGCACGCGTCCACCCTGGTTCTTGGCGACGTAGCAGGCCGAGTCCGCGGCCTGCATCAGGTCGTCGATCGACGTGCTCTCGCCGGACATCTCGACCAGGCCGACGCTCACGCCGACGCTGAAGATCTTGTCTTTCCAGACGAAGCGATGGTCGTTGACCGCGCGCACGACGTCGTCGGCGATCTGCCGTGCCTTGTCGAGCGGACAGCCCGCGAGCAGGATCCCGAACTCGTCGCCGCCGAGACGACCGACCGTGTCGGAGTCGCGCACCGCATCCTTGATCAGCGCCGCGATCTCACGCAGCAGCGCGTCGCCCGCGACGTGCGTCCCCGATTCGTCGTTGACGGCCTTGAAGCGGTCGAGGTCGAGGTAGCAGAGCACGTGGCGTGCGCCGCCGCGCGTGGCCTCGAGCGCCTCCTCCAGTCGCCGCTCGAATTCCCGCCGGTTGACCAGCCCGGTCAGCCCGTCGTGGCTCGCCTGGTACGACATGGCGCGCGTGAGCCCGCGCAGGTCGCTCACGTCCCGCAGCGCGATCACGGTGCCATCGACCTGACCCGCCAAGTCACGCATCGGCGAGACGGTCACCTCGATCGAGCGTTCGCCATTGGCGTCCGCCGCGAGCAGCATCCCGCGCCGACCGAGATTGATGCGCTGGCCGGTCGAGATGCTCTGGCGCACCGGGTCGCCGAGCGCCTTGCGATCGCCCTCGTCGACGAGTTGGAGCACGTCGCCGAGCGAGCGGCCGATGATCTCTTCGGCCGGCTTGCCGATCAGGTGCTCGCCCGCCTTGTTGATGTAGACGATGCGGCCCTCGGCGTCCGTCGTCAGCACGCTCTCGGCGAGCGAATCGAGCGCTTCCCAGGCGGTCGCGTGGCTGCGGCCGGCCGGCTCCGCCGCCGGACGCGGCAACATCTCCACGCCCGTGACCATGACTGCGGGGCGACCGTCGAGGCTCGTGCGTGAGAACGAAAGCTCGAGCCGCGGCGCGGGCCCGGGGCCCTCGGCCAGCAGTTCGACTTCGAGTCGCTGCAGCGCGGTCGGGCCCGTGCCCTGACGGCGCAGGTATTCCGCGACGAGCTCGGCATAGTCCGGGTGCACGAGGTCCTGCAGGCGGCGACCGTAGAGCTTGCCGGGGCTCGAGACGCCACACAGCTCGGCGAAGCGCGGATTGGCGAGCTGGATGCCGTCGCGCTCGATCAGCAGCGCCTCGTGCATGCTCTCGAGCATTCGCCGGTAGACGGACTCCCGCTCCTCGCGCGACGTGCTCTCGACCTGCAGCCGCTCGATCAGTCGATCGACGCCCTGTGCGATTTCGCCCGGGCCGCCTTCGCCGGCGTGCGGCGCGAGCCGCTCGGCGAGATCGCCGCTCTGCGTGACCGCCTGCAGCCGCTCGGCCAGGTCGCGCAGACGATGCATCTCGCGCTTCCGTCGCAGCAGGAGCACGGCCAGGGCCGCGACCAGGACTCCGAGCAGGATCCACGCGAGCATCAAACTTTCACTCTCCGGGACGGCCATGTCCTCTCGGGTAACGGGCACCCGCTTCCCTGCAAGGTTTATAGTTGTTTTAGTCCACGCCGCTGACGTGCCACGCGAGCATAGCGGAACGGTTCACACTGGCCCGCCGGATTCACCATAATGCGCGCTGGTTTTGGCTCGTTGCGTGCGGCTGCGCGCCGTAACCTTCGCGCCGGCCGCACACGCCGTTTTTCGCTCCGCCGACCTGGACCCATTCGCATGTTCGACGTCCAATTCGCCCGTCGCCAGATGATCGAGCAGCAGGTGCGCGCCTGGGAGGTCCTCGACCTCAAGGTGCTCGACGCGCTCGAGCAGGTCCCGCGCGAGGAGTTCGTGCCGCCGATGTATCGCGAGCTCGCGTTCGCGGACACGAACGTGCCGATCGGGCACGGCCAGGCAATGCTCGCGCCCAAGGTCGAAGGACGCATCCTGCAGGCGCTCGACGTCCAACCGGGCGACCTCGCGCTCGAGGTGGGCACCGGCACGGGATTCTTCGCAGCCTGCATCGGGCGGCTGGCCCGCAGCGTACGCACCGTCGACCTGTTTCCCGACTTCGTCGCCAGCGCACAGGCGGCGCACCGACGTGTGGGGGTGCACAACGTCGTCGCCGACACCGGCGACGCGATGCAGCTCAGCGAGCGGG
>DASUYI010000126.1:0-3261 GCA_036377475.1 Steroidobacteraceae bacterium
CGGGTCGCGTGACGGATAGCGGATAGCGGATGGCGGATAGCGGATGGCGGATGGCGGATAGTAGGAAAAGAACGGCCGGCGACGCCGGCCCCGACTCTTCACTAACCGCTATCCGCTAACCGCTTCCTCAGCGGCTGGCGAGCAGCGCCTGCGCCTTGCCGCTCGCGAGGTCCAGCCTTGCCAGCGTCGCATCGCTCGCGCGGCGGAACTCGGCCACGTACTTCGACGAAATCTCGACGCGCGGCATCGTGACCGACGCGGGGTTCTTGTGCGTTCCGCGGACGCGGTACTCGTAGTGCAGGTGCGGGCCGGTCGATGCACCGGTCGAACCGACGTAGCCGATGATGTCGCCCTGGCGGACCTTGCGGCCGCCCCGCGCGCTCTTGCCGAACCGTGACATGTGCGCGTAGAGCGTGGTGATGCCCTTGCCGTGGTCGACCACGACGGTGTTGCCATAGCCCCCCTTCCTGCCGGCAAATTCGATGCGGCCGTCGCCGGCGGCCCAGATCGGCGTGCCCGCCGGGGCGGCGTAATCCATGCCCTTGTGTGCACGGATCCTTCCGCTGATCGGGTGACGGCGCTTCGGGTTGAAGACCGAACTGATGCGCGTGAAGTCGAGCGGTGCGCGCAGGAACGCCTTGCGCATGCCTTTTCCGTCGGGCGTGAAATAGCCCTCGACCTGCCCGTCCTGCGACTGGAACCAGACCGCGCGGTGCACCTTGCCCTGGTTGACGAACTCGGCCGCCAGCACGCGGCCGTCGTTGACGTATTCGCCGTCCTGGTACTTCTGTTCGTAGAGCACGCCGAACTCGTCGCCCTCGCGGATGTCGAGCGCGAAGTCGATGTCCCAGCCGAACATCTGGTTCGCGAGCGTCATGATCGTCTCGGGCGTCATGCCCGCCTCTTCGCCCGCGGCGAACAGCGAGGACGTGATCTTCGCGCGCCGGCCGACGATCTCCGTCTCTAGCGGGTTCTCGATGTAATTGACCGCGAAGCCGTCCTCCGAGCGTGCCACCTGCAGCGTCAGCGTGTTGCTGATCTGCCGGTTGAGGGACTGCAGCGCCCCGTCGACGTGCGTGAAGGTGATCGTGTCGCCCGGGCGCACGATGTCGAGCGCGCGACGCACTTCGGGACGCGTGCGCAGTTCGGCGAGCGCCGCCAGGTCGACGCCGACGGAGCGGAAGATCCGGTCCATCGTGTCGTTGCGCTGCACGGTGTACTCGACGCTGTCGGGCGCCGGATTCTCCGGCCCGACCGGCGAGATCGTGCCGGCCGACTGCGCGGCGAGCAGCGGGGTCAGGTCGACCGAGCGGGGAACGTCCCGGCTCGGCCAGGCCGCCATCGCGAGCAGGCCGACCGTGGCCGCGACCAGCGGCAGGCTGGTGCCGGCCAGTCGCGCACGGCGGCTCGCACGGGCGACGACTGTCGCGGGAGCGCCCTGCGCCGGCGAGGAGCCTGAAAAATCAACTGGTTGCAAGAGACACCCTAGGCAAGAGATGGGACGTAAAGTAGTTGCGGAAAAGCGACGAGTCAACTGGCATTTTCGACGTTTTCCGAGTGGGCTCAGAGTGTTGCAGCGCGTGAAAAAGTTCCGTGACCGCGCTCACAGCCGGCGCGCCGTTGCCTGCGTCTGCGGCAACCCCTAGAGTCGCGCGTCCTGCGCTGCAAAACTGCCCGGAGCGACGAGACCGATGCTGCCCGCCCAAGAACAACTGGCCGAACTGCGCCGCGGCGTGTCCGAAGTGCTGCTCGAGTCGGACCTGCTCAGGAAGCTCGAGCGCGGCAGGCCGTTGCGGATCAAGGCCGGTTTCGACCCGACGGCGCCCGACCTGCATCTCGGGCACACGGTGCTCATCAACCGGATGGCGATGTTCCAGCGGCTCGGCCACGAGGTGATTTTCCTGATCGGCGACTTCACGGGCCTGATCGGCGATCCCACGGGGCGCAACGCCACGCGACCGCCGCTCACGCCCGAGGACATCCAGGCCAACGCACGGACGTACGAGGCCCAGATTTTCAAGATACTCGACCCCGAGCTGACCCGCGTGGAGTTCAACTCGAAATGGATGGGTTCGATGGGCGCCGCCGGACTGATCCAGCTGGCCGCGAAACACACGGTCGCGCGCATGCTCGAGCGTGACGATTTCGCCAGGCGCTACAAGGGCGGTCAGCCGATCGTGATCCATGAGTTCCTGTATCCGCTGGTGCAGGGCTACGACTCCGTCGCTCTCGATGCCGACGTCGAACTCGGCGGCACCGACCAGAAGTTCAACCTGCTGGTCGGCCGGCAACTTCAGGAAGCCTGCGGCCAGGAGCCGCAGGTGGTCATCACGATGCCGCTGCTCGAGGGCCTCGACGGCGTCAACAAGATGTCCAAGTCGCTCGGAAATTACATCGGGATCACCGAGCCTGCCGAGCAGATGTTCGGCAAATTGATGTCCATTTCGGATGACTTGATGTGGCGGTATTTCGACCTGTTGTCGTTCCGGTCGAACTCCGACATCGAGCGCCTGAAGCGGGAGTGCAGCGACGGGCGGAACCCGCGCGACGTCAAGTTCGAGCTCGGCGTGGAGATCGTGGACCGCTTTCACGGGGCGGGAGAGGGCGCGAAGGCGTGCGAGGAATTCGTGGCTCGTTTCCAGCAGGGCGCGCTGCCCGCCGACGTCACGCAGGTGACGTTGCGCGCCGAGGCGGGCGGCATGGGCCTCGCGCACGTGCTCAAGGGCGCGCAGCTCGTGCCGAGCACGAGCGAGGCGATGCGGCAGATCCGGCAAGGCGCGGTGCGCATCGACGGCGAGCGCGTCGAGGACTCGGCGCGTGTGATCGAGGCGGGCAGCACGCACGTTTTCCAGGTCGGCAAGCGCCGCCTGGCACGCGTGACACTCGAAGCGGTTTGAGTCTCGCCAGCGCTCGCCGTAGCGAGCGTAATGACAGGCGCCTGCGCCGCGAAAATGTTTCTTCCGCGAGTGTTGACGACCCTTCGTTCGGAGCTATACTGCGCGCCCTTCCGCAGTCACCCGCCACGGCGCCGTGACGAGCTGAAAAAACCCGGCGAAAGAGACTTTCGCGGGTATTGACAGCAACGGAAATCGCCGCATAATAGGCGGCTCACCTCGGCTCGTTCCGAGGCGCTCTTTAAAAATCGAAACAGGTAATTTGTGTGGGGACTCGCGTCGATCGTTTGTGAGTGCAAACATCGGAACGAGTACCAATTAGCCAGTTAATACTGAAAACTAGTTGGGATTCTCTCCGAACTAAAGT
>DASUYI010000127.1:0-9312 GCA_036377475.1 Steroidobacteraceae bacterium
GAGCAGCTCTTGCCCTTTCTCTCGTACAAGCGCATCGAATTCCCGGAAAAGCTGGGGGGAGAGGCCTTCCATGGTTATCGCATACCGCTCGAAGCGACCTTCTCCCTGGCGCTTCTTTTGCAGATTGAAGTCAACGGTATCGATGAAATAATTGACGACGTTTCCAAGTCTCTCGAGCCCAAGCGGGTCGAGGGGAGAAGGTAGGTAGGTACGATTTAGCATCCGCACGTAGCCGTCATCGGTCTCAAGTGCGGCCTTCACACGGATCAGTTCTTCAAGCAGCGCCCGCGCAGGAACGTCGCTCGCATAACGGCGTACAAGTTCCTCGAACGACATGGTCTCGCCGGCGAATGGCACTTCCAACGGGAGGCCATACGGTCCGAGGTACTGAGGGTCTTGACTCCAACCTTGAAGGACGCGCGCGATCTGGTTGAGTCCAACGCCTTCGTCAAGTTCTCCGTCGAGTGCCCGTATGCGTGCGACTTCTCGTTTCTGAATACCTGTCAGGATTGCGATACGCGCTTCTGTCTGCGGCCGATCCGGCGGCACGAGCTCGTTCTGAGCAATGTCAATGTAGGCGCCACGTACGGCATCGGAAAACTCGCCGTAGGACACGCCATGCCGCAACAGGATTCGGATCAGCGGATGTAACAAATGCCGGCACGCCGCAAGAAGAGATTTCTTGACGTTTTCGCTCATTCTCAGCCCGTACTCGGGCGGCCCAGACCAGATTGCAAGTGCCGCTGTCATGTGGGGTTATTGTTAAGTTGCGGGCCTAACTATATCGGCCAGCCCTCCGAGGTCAAGAGTTCAACATATTCGCGGAGTTACGTAGTGGTTTTCACGGAAGCTCTGGACGGGCCCTGGAGGGCCTGTGCCGAGAAAACCACGGGGTATCAGGGCGTTGCCGCGGGACGCTCGAACCACCTGCAGGAGCCCAGGCAGGAGTGCCGCGGAGTCCAAAACTGGGATATGTAAAAGCAGTCGGAGCGCCGTAAGAGCGGCTAAATCCGGGAAAGTGTGACCTACGTCACGGTCTGCCAACGATCGCTTCGCTGTCAACGACTTATAACCAGAACATCAACGTAAACCTCAAGAGCAGCGAGGCGAACTGCGGGACGGTTTTCATTCCTGAATCCGCCCAATGTCGGATCGAAGCGGTCCATCGCTTAGGTTGGCATTTGAGGCCGATCGGGTGCGTCGGGGCCGGGGTGAGAGCCCGGAAAAGAAATCGGCCGGCCTCCCTCGCGGGAAGCCGGCCGAATTAAAAAAAATGCGCTTGACGGTCAGCCGGTTTTCTGAACCTGCGCTGTCTTGCGAAGCTCGTCGAGGTAGCTCTGCAGCTTCTTACGCTGCGCGAGCATCTTGACCTGCTCCTTGACGTCCTCGAACGCTGGAGCTTCAGGCGCGCGCGAGTCCTCGAGTTGGATCACGTGCCAGCCATACTGCGTCTGGACCGGCGTCTTGCTGGTCGCGCCTTTGTCGAGCGCCGTCAGCGCGTCCGTGAACGGCTTGACCATCGATTGGCCAGAGAACCACCCGAGGTCGCCGCCGTTCTGGGCACTGCCCGGATCCTTCGACTGCGCCTTCGCAATCTTGGCGAAGTCTGCGCCGCCTTCGAGGTCCTTGATGATCGACGTCGCGGCATCCTGGGACTCGACCAGGATGTGGCGTGCCTTGTATTCCTTCGGCAATTTCGCGACCTGCTGGTCGTACTCGGCTTTCACCTCGTCGTCGGAGACCGGGTGAGCCTTCGCGTACTTGTCGCTCGCGGCTTCGGCAAGGACCTGTGTACGGAGCAAGTCAATGCGCGCCTGCACCTCCGGGTCCTTCGCGAGGGCGTCCTTCTCGGCGGCCTGCGCCGCCAGCGTCATGTTGACGAGTTGCTCGAGCAGGGCCTCGCGCTGTTCCTTGGTCGCTTCGGCGGCAGGCTTGCCGGTCACCGCCTGGACGAACGTATCGACCATCGTCTGGTTGATCTTGGTGCCGTTCACCGTGACGACGGTGGCCGCGGCGGGCGTCGCCGCGGCGCTACCGGGCTTGGCAGCGTCTTCGGCGGGTTTGGTGCACGCCGTGGTGCCGAGCGCGATTGCCGCGCCGAGCAGGAGTGCGGACTTCAGGTTTCGCATCGATGGGCCTCTATTGGAGATAAGCGTCACGCGTCCGAGCGGACGCGCCTGGTCATGAAGAAAAATACTGGCGCGATCAGCGCGGTGCGTCCTCGCCGGGAGCCAGCGCGCGGATCGACAGTGCGTGGATGTCGGTGGTCATCATGTCGCCGACCGCGTCGTAGACGAGCCTGTGCCGCCTTACGACCGTCAGCCCGGCGAATCGTTCGGAGACTACGTTCACGGTGAAGTGGCCGCGTCCGTCTGCTGCGCCGGCGTGACCGGCATGCATGTGACTGTCGTCGACGATCTCGAGTTCGGACGGCTCGAGCGCTGCGCGCAGCCGTTCGTCCAGCCGCTGGGCGCGCGTTGCGACCGGCGCGATCGTCATGGCAACACCTTGATGAACGGTCGGACGTCCCAGGACTCGAACACGCCTTCCGTGACGTAGGGATCGGCGGCGATCCACGCGCGCGCGTCCTCGAGCGATTCGAACTCCGCGATGATGACGCTGCCGCTGAAACCGGCCGGGCCGGGATCCGGCGAATCGATCGACGGGCAGGGCCCGGCGAGCACCATGCGGCCTTCCTGGACGAGCCGGCGCGCGCGCTCGAGGTGCTCGGCGCGCACGCGCCTGCGCAGCTCGAGGCCGTTCGGCGAATCCTTTCCTGTGATCGCGTAGAGCATTGGATCGTCCGTCACTCGGTACGCACGGGACCCGAGGAAGCCTGCAACTGCTCGGACTTGCGCGCGAGCCAGACACCCTGCGCAAGCGCGAAGACGATCGTCAGTCCCATCAGGCCGAACAGCTTGAAATTGACCCATGTGGATTCGCTGAAGTTGAACGCGACGTACAGGTTGAGCGCGCCAATTACTATGAAGAATCCGATCCACATAGCATTGAGCCGCGCCCACAGCGACGGCGACTCCAATCTCACCAGCTCTCCCATCAACCGTTGCACGATCGTCGGGCCTTTCATGAACTGGCTCGCCAGGAATGCCGCGGCGAACAGCCAGTTCACGATCGTGGGCTTCCACTTGATGAAGGTCGCGTCATGGACGAGCAGCGTGAGCCCGCCGAAGACCAGCACCAGCACCGCGGACGTGAGCAGCATGGGGCTCACCTTCCGGTGCCTGATCCAGCTGACGAGCGTCTGCAGCAGCACACCGGCGATCAGCACGGCCGTTGCGACGTAAATGTCCGCCAGCTTGTACGCGATGAAGAACAGGACGACGGGCAGCAGATCGAATAGCAGTTGCATCGACTCAGTGGGTGCGGAGCGGCGCGGAAAGGGGGCGCGTATCATAGCAAGTTGGCCGCGACGCCCGCGGCCGGACGTCCCCATGGCTTTTCTGATACAGATTCACCCGCAGAATCCGCAGCTTCGGCTCGTGCGCCAAGCCATCGCCGCCATGCACGACGGCGCGGTCATCGTCTATCCGACCGACTCGAGCTATGCGCTCGGCTGCATGATCGGCGACAAGGAAGCGATGGAGCGCATTCGCAGGATCCGCGACGCGGACGTCAAGACCCACAACTTCACGCTCGTCTGTCGCGACCTCTCGGAGATCGCCAAGTACGCCCGCGTCGACAACAGCCAGTACCGCACGCTCAAGGCCTTCACGCCCGGGCCCTACACGTTCCTGCTCGAGGCGACCCGCGAGGTGCCGAAGCGGCTGCAGAATCCGAAGCGGCGGACGATCGGCATCCGCGTGCCGGACAACGCGATCGTCCGGATGCTGCTGGCGGAGCTGGGCGAACCGATCATGAGCTCGACCCTGCTGCTGCCACGCGAGACGCACACGATGACCGATCCCGCGGAGATCAAGCAGCGCCTCGAGCACCAGCTCGACCTGGTCATCGACGGCGGCACCGGCGGCGTCGAGCCGAGCAGCGTCGTCGACCTTTCGAGTGGCGTGCCGGTCATCGTGCGGCGTGGGCGGGGCGACGTCTCCGCGTTCGAATGAACGGGCGCGACCGGCCGCGTATAATCGCCGGCTCCCAACGGCGAGGCAGCACGTCCCGGGCGGCTAAACCTCCCGAGAAAGTACGCTTAACCAATTGACTTCAAAAGATTATTCGCGACACGGTCGCAGGGAAACCGTTTGAGTTCCACCGTCACGACGCCGCGTCGAGTGCTTTCGGGAATGCGTCCGACCGGCAGCCTCCACCTCGGCAACTACTACGGCGCCCTCAAGAACTGGACCGAGTTGCAGTACCAGTACGACTGCTACTTCTTCGTCGCCGACTATCACGCGCTCACCACGGGATACGAAGACGTCTCGCACATCGAGGACCACACGCACCAGATGGTCATCGACTGGCTCGCCGCGGGCCTCAATCCAGCGGTGGCCACGCTCTTCGTCCAGTCGCGGGTGCCCGAGCACGCGGAACTTCACCTGCTGCTGTCGATGATCACGCCGCTCGGCTGGCTCGAGCGCGTGCCGTCGTACAAGGACCAGCAGGAGCAGCTCAAGGAAAAGGATCTCGCGACATACGGGTTCCTGGGCTACCCCTTGCTCCAGAGCGCCGACATCCTGCTGTACCGCCCGATGGGCGTGCCCGTCGGCGAGGACCAGGTCGCCCACGTCGAGATCACGCGCGAGATCGCACGCCGGTTCAATTTCGTCTTCGGGCGGGAGCCTGATTTCGAAGCCAAGGCGGAGCGGGCCATCAAGAACCTGGGCAGCAAGAACGCGGCGATCTACCGAGGCCTGCGCAGGAGTTACCAGGAGCAGGGCGACGCCGCGGCACTCACCAGGGCGCACGCGCTGCTCGACGGCAATTCGCGCCTCACGCTCGCGGACCACGAGCGACTGCTCGGCTACCTCGAAGGCACCGGACGCACGATCCTGCCCGAGCCCGACGCGCTGCTGACCGCGACGCCGAAGGTCACCGGCCTCGACGGCCGCAAGATGTCGAAGTCCTACGGCAACACGATCGGGCTCCGCGAGGATCCGGACGAGGTCGCGAAGAAACTCAGGACGATGCAGACCGATCCCGCGCGCGTACGCCGCACGGACCCGGGCGATCCGGAAAAATGCCCGGTCTGGGACCTGCACAAGCTGTACTCCGCGCCGGACGTGCAGGCCTGGGCCGCGAACGGCTGCCGCACCGCAGGCATCGGTTGCCTCGAGTGCAAGAAGCCGCTCATCGACCGCGTCGTCGAGGAAATCACCGGCATGCGGCAGCGAGCGCAGGAGTACGAGGACAATCCTGAGCAGGTTCGCGGCATCATTGCCGAGGGCTGCGAGAAGGCCAGGGGCGTCGCGAGCGAGACGCTCGACGACGTCAAGCAGGCCATGGGCCTGACGTACCGCTGAAGCCAGGAGCGCCGCATGACAAAACCGGATCTCAGGGTCATCGAAGGCGGTCGCGGCTCGGGTGCACCGCACCCGGAACACTTGCCGATCGAGCCCCCGCCGGCCCAGGGAGAAATGCCGTTCGCGGTCGTCGAGGGCGAGCCGGTCACGCAGATGCCGAAGGACCTGTACATCCCGCCCGATGCGCTGCAGGTGTTCCTCGAGGCGTTCGAAGGCCCGCTCGACCTGCTGCTGTACCTGATCCGTCGGCAGAACCTCGACATCCTCGACATCCCGATCGCGGAGATCACGCGCCAGTACATGCGCTACATCGAGGTCATGCGCGACCTGCAGCTCGAGCTCGCAGGCGAATACCTCGTGATGGCCGCGACACTTGCCGAGATCAAGTCACGGATGCTGCTGCCGCGGCCCAGCACCGGCGACGACCTGGACGAGGCCGATCCGCGTGCGGAGCTGGTGCGACGTCTGCAGGAATACGAGCGCTTCAAGCGCGCGGCCATGGACATCGAGGAACTGCACCGCGTGGATCGCGACACCTTCCCGGCGTCGGCCGAGCTCGTCGAGCGGCGCGTCGTGAAGCTGCAGCCCAACGTGACGCTGCAGGAGATGCTCGTCGCGCTCAAGGACGTCATGCAGCGCGCCGAGATGTTCGCGCACCACCACATCAGCCGCGAGCCGCTGTCGGTGCGCCAGCGCATGTCGGAGGTGCTGCAGACCATGAGCACGCGCGCCTTCGTCGAATTCGTAGGGCTGTTCCGGGCCGAGGAGGGGCGCATGGGCGTCACCGTCACGTTCATCGCGATCCTCGAGCTGCTGCGTGAAGGCCTGATCGAGATCGTGCAATCCGAACCGTTCGCGCCGATCCACGTGCGGGCCGGCGCACCGCGCCCGGCGCTGGCCGAGGCCGACAATGAGCAGGCGGGCAGCGGCCCGCAGGGCAGCGAACCATGACCGAACATCCCTTGGCCAGTGTCGTCGAGGCAGTGCTGCTCGCCGCCGGCCGTCCCGTTTCCGTCGAGCAGTTGCTCGAATTGTTCGACGAACCGCAGCGTCCGCCGGCCGAAGAAGTGACCGGCGCGCTGCAGGCCCGGCAGCGGTCGTACGAAGGCCGTGGCGTCGAGGTGCGCGAAGTGGCGAGCGGCTGGCGCGTGCAGGTGCGACCGCAACATGCGGACGTGGTTTCGCGACTGTGGCAGGAGCGGCCGAGTCGCTATTCGCGCGCGCTGCTCGAGACGCTCGCGTTGATCGCATACCGGCAGCCGATCACGCGCGGCGAAATCGAAGACATCCGCGGCGTGACGGTCTCGACGACGATCATGCGGACGCTGCACGAACGCAACTGGATCCGCGTCGTCGGCCATCGCGAGGTGCCGGGCCGCCCGGAGCTGCTCGGCACCACGCGCGAGTTCCTCGACTACTTCGGCCTGAAGAGCCTCGACGACCTGCCGACGCTCGCCGAGCTGCGGGATCTCGAGGACATCCGAGAGCAGCTCGACTTTCCGGAGGCGCCGATCGGCGCGGCGTTGGCCGCCAACGACGAACTGGCGCCCGTCGCGACCGAGGAGCAGGACACTCGTGCCGGCGCCGGCGTCGATGCCGACGCGGCGGCGACCGCGGAGCCGAGCGACCCGAGCACGGAGCCCGCGTCGAGCAACGATGACACGCCCGGCGATGCGGGCGACGCGAGCGACGAGGACCTTGAGCGAACGCCTGCATAAGCTGCTCGCGCAGCACGGCCTCGGCTCGCGGCGACAGGTCGAGTCGTGGATCCGCGACGGGCGCGTGCTCGTCAACGGCAAGCCGGCCGAGGTGGGACAGGCGGTGGACCCACGCGACCGAGTCGTCGTCGACGGCCGCGACGTCACGCGCGTGCTCGCCGTCGAGCGCAAACTGCAGGTCATCGTCTATCACAAGCCCACCGGTGAAATGCTGCGCAGCCGCGCCGGCGACGAGCGCGAGGGCGTCGAGGTCAAGTTGCCGGCGCTGCACGGCGGGCGCTGGGTCGCCGTCAACGCACTCGGGTACGGCGAAGACGGCCTGCTGATCCTGACCAACGAAGGTCCGTTCGCGCTCGCGATCGCGCGCAGGGCGCACGAACTGCCGGTGGAGTACCGGGTGCGGGCACTGCGTCCGCGGCAGGACGTCGACTGGCCGACGATGCCGACGGAGGTCGACGTGGACGGCGAGCACGTGACTTTCAGCGCGGTCGAGCCGGCCGGGGCGAGCGGCACGAACATGTGGTTTCGCGTGGCCTGCGATCGTACGTTGCCGCGCGGTACGATCCGCGCGCTGTTCGACGCCGCCGGCCTCAAGCTCAACCGCACGATGCTCGTCCGGTGGGGCCCCGTCGCGCTGCCACGCAGCTTGCCGCGCGGGCGCTCCCGCGCGCTCGAGGGCGAGGAACTCGACGCGCTCTACGCGCTGGCGGGTCGCGACCGCCGCGAGGAGCAGCATGCACGCAAACGTCGCGGCCCGAGGCCGCCGCCCGCCCGGCGCCGCAAGCCTACGGCTGCGCGTCGAAGCGGCAACCGGTGACGCCCACGCTATCGGGGCCGAGCAGGTAAAGGAACGGCCAGACGACCGCGTCGGGCGCCGTCAGCGTCGAGGCGTCCTCCGCCGGATACGCCTTGGCGCGCATCGGCGAGCGCACGGCGCCCGGGTTGACGCTGTTCGAGCGGATCGGCCGCTCGGTCGCCAGTTCGTCCGCGAGCACCTGCATCAAACCTTCGTCGGCGAACTTCGACACGGCGTACGCGCCCCAGTACGCGCGACCCCTGGTCGACACGCCGCTGGTGGTGAACACGATCGACGGGTCGCGTGCGCGCTGCAGCAGCGGCAACAGCGTCCGGGTCAGGATGAAAGGCACCGTGACGTTCACGTGCATCACCTTCATCCAGGTCGGCACGTCGTAGTGCAGGATCGGCGAACGGTCGCCGAGCAAGCCGCCGACGTGCGCGAGGCCGTCGAGGCGACCAAACTCCCGGTCGATCGCTTCGGCCAATCCGTCGTATGCGGCCGCGTCGGCTTTTTCGAAGTCGAGCGGCGCGATCCACGGCGGCGGCGAACCTGCGCCGACGATGTCGTCGTAGAGTCGTTCGAGCTTGCGCACGGAGCGGCCATTCACGATCACGCGGGCACCGTAACGTGCGCAGGCAACGGCCAGCGCCCCGCCGATCGCGCCGCTCGCACCCGTGACGAGGATCACGCGATCCTGCAACGCCCCGGCGGCGGGGCGATACGTGCGCAATTCAGCGGAAGTCAGGGCGGGCATTGGCTCTCCAGCAATCACGGAAAGGTCAGGCAGCGCGCAGCGCGGCGCTCCACGCGGTCCACAGCTTGGCCCACGCGGGCACCTCGGCGCGCGTGCGCGCCAGTTCCCGGCCGTGGTCGATCTGCCCGAGCAGCCTGTGGTGCAAGGCCGCGAGCACGAGCCCCTGGCGCTGCCGTGCGCGCGCATCCCGGTCGAGCAACCTGCCCAGCTCCTGCAGTTCGCCTTGCAGTTCTTCGCGCAACGCGGCGAGGATGGCAGCGAAGGCGGGCGTAATCGCGTCGGGACGCAGTTCCCGCGGGTCCAGGCCCGCCGACGAGATCGTCTCGAGTGGCAGCCGCAGGCACCCGGCGGCGAGATCCGCGCGGAGGTCACGCAGGTGTTCGGTGCGGCAGATGGCCGCGCCCAGGCGTCGCGCGAACGCGAGCTCGTCGCCGCTGACCGCCCCGACCTCGATCGAGGCGATCGCGGCCAGCGTCTGCACGGAACCCATCGCGCGGAAACAGTATGCTTCGACTTCGCGCGCATCGTCGAGCGTCAGGCGGGCGAGATCGATGTCCGCCGCGACGAGTGGCTCGTGCAGCAGCGCCAGGCGCTCCCCGGCGCGTGCAC